>JBEBCV010000092.1:0-3130 GCA_041157505.1 Chloroflexota bacterium
AAAAAAACGACAATGGCAGCCTGGTTATATCTTTTTTCGAGCGGTGAACGACTCAATAATTTGTAGCTGATCACCTGCCCAATAAATACTGCCAGATAAAAAAGGAACAGGTCAGCTGGAAAGTAACTACGTCCCAAGATCGGAGCATAGATATACCAACCGATTGTGATCACCAATGGCATGATCACAAGTCCCGCAACCTTGGCGACGATATAGTTATTAACCATATCCTTCACGTAGGTATACTGGATTAGGGCAAAGACCAACCCTGGAAAGAACACCATCTTAAGATGCTCCCAGGTGCTTTCGTTGACCGATGAAAAATAGGCAACTTCCACGCTTGAAAAATCGCTTAATTCGAATGTGAAATGCAGGGACGCGCCAATAAGCCCGATAAAAATGAACCCCCCAATTTCCCAGAGCAATAGTATGTTTTTCATGGGTGCTACCTATAAGACTCCAAAAATGAACAGTAAGCCGATAAGTGCGATCAGTGCACCGCCAACCCGTAAGATGATCTTTCCACGTTCGTAATGACGGGAAATATCTCCGATCACCACACCAGTGATATGGATTAGCGCTGTTCCGATCAAGAAACCTAAAGCATACAGAAAGGGCTCTGCAGTTTCAGGGACTTCCGAACCGTGGGCATAGCCATGGAAAATGGCAAAGAACCCAACCCCAACCATGGCAACCAGAATGGAGAGGCGACGTTCAGCAGCGATCACCGAACCCAAGATAACAAGGGATACAGCAATGCCAAATTCTGTGGCGGTCAGCCCGATATCGATCAAACCTAATAGCCCACCCACAGCCATCACACTCACAAACGTAGCAGGAACCGTCCAAATGGCACGACCGCCGATCTGTGCGCTGAGAATACCAACGCTCAGCATTGCAAGTAAATGGTCATATCCCAATACCGGGTGAACGAGTCCACTTAGGAACCCGCCTAACGCCAGATTGGTGCCATCGTGAGCATATGCCACGCCAGGTACGATGGCAAGTGTAAGTGCAAGGATAAAGGACTGCAAAACTTTAATTCGCGACATAGTATCAACCTTTCTACATATCTGATCAGACCGATAATAGAATGTTACTATGAGGAAGTAAAAATCCCCTTCATCTTCCTGCTTTGAAACGCTTTCAAAATCTATCAGTCTTTTGGTTAATCAAGTCCTAATGTACTGCTCTGCTTGTGAAAAATTTCGATATACCCTTGTTGTTAATTGAATAACGTAAAAACAATAAATAAAAAAGCCCTGAAACAAAAGTTTCAGGGCTTTTTTGACTGTTCTTGTTACTTTACCAAATTCCTCAACACGGTGTGCAAGATACCGCCGTTGCGGTAGTAGTTCACTTCCACATCGGTGTTCAACAGCGCAGTGACTTTGAATTCGATCACCTTGCCGTCGGCTTTCCTAGCTTTTACGGTCAATTCGGCTTTAGGCTGAACCTTATCGCTCAAGCCTTCGATGTCAAACACTTCGCTGCCATCGAGACCAAGAGATTCAGCATTCTGACCTTCAGCAAATCTCAGCGGAAGCACACCCATGCCCACCAAATTAGAGCGATGGATGCGTTCGAAGGATTCGGCGATGACCGCTTTCACACCTTGCAGCATGGGACCCTTCGCCGCCCAGTCACGGCTCGAACCCGTGCCATATTCTTTGCCCGCGAGGACGATGCTTGCCACGCCTTCGCTTTGATACTTCATCGCCGCATCAAAGATGGACATCACTTCGCCGGACGGCTGATGCTTGGTCCAGTTGCCTTCCTTGGGCGCGACCATGATGTTCTTAAGACGGATGTTCGCAAAGGTACCGCGGGCCATCACCAGGTCATTACCGCGGCGGGTGCCGTATTGATTGAAGTCCTTGGGCTGAACACCGCGGTCCTGCAGGAACTTGCCAGCGGGAGAGTCCGCAGCGATATTACCGGCGGGAGAGATGTGGTCGGTGGTGATGGAGTCACCGAACAGACCAAGTACACGCGCATTCTTGATGGGCTGAATGGCTGGGGTATCAAGCGCAAGAGTTTGGAAGTAAGGCGGATGATGAATGTAAGTGGACTCTTCGCTCCACTCGAACAAATCACCTTCTTTGATGCTGATGTTCTGCCACATGTCCGAGCCGGAGAAGACGTCGGAATATTTATCAGAGAACATTTCCGATGTAACGCTTTGTGCGACCGCTTCCTGGATCTCTTTCTGGGTAGGCCACAAATCCTTTAGATAGACTTCCTTACCGTCAGAACCAGTGCCGAGAGCTTCGTTGTTCAGGTCAATGTCCACGGTGCCAGCGAGGGCGTAGGCAACAACCAGCGGAGGAGAGGCGAGGAAGTTCGCCTTCACGAGCGGATGCACACGTCCTTCAAAGTTGCGGTTGCCGGAGATGACCGCCGAAGCGACGAGGTCAGAGCCAGTGACAGCCTTGGCAACTTCGCCGGGCAATGGACCGGAGTTACCGATACAAGTTGTACAACCATACGCAATGACGTTGAAACCGAGCTTGGAAAGCGGGTCAATGAGACCAGCCTTCTTGAGATACTCGGTCACCACACGTGAGCCAGGGGCAAGGGAGGTCTTCACATACGGCTTGACGTTCAAGCCTTTTTCAACAGCTTTCTTGGCGACAAGTCCCGCCGCGACGAGCACGGACGGATTGCTGGTGTTAGTGCAAGAAGTGATGGCGGCAATTACAACGGCGCCATGCTTCATCTGAGTGGAGCCGCCGTTGGTTCCGAAGGTCGCTTCTTTGGTGAGGGCTTCCTGTGAGAGTTCGAAGCCGCGATCTTTAACCGGGGCGGTTAAGGCTTTTCGGAATGTATCCTTCATATCCGTAAGCGCGACGCGGTCCTGCGGGCGCTTGGGTCCAGCCAATGAAGGCACGACAGATGCCAAATCCAGTTCGAGCGTATCAGTGAATTCTGGTTCGGGGCTGTTGGCTTCGCGGAAGAGTCCCTGAGCGCGGAGATAGGCTTCAGTGCGGGCAATGACTTCTTCGGAGCGACCGGTCAATCGCATGTAGCGAAGCGTCTCTTCATCCACAGGGAAGTAGCCCATGGTGGCGCCGTATTCAGGAGCCATGTTGGCAATGGTGGCGCGGTCGGTCAGCGACATGTTGTTGAG
>JBEBCV010000093.1:0-9790 GCA_041157505.1 Chloroflexota bacterium
CCGAGATCAACCTATCCCTGATCCGCGATGAAACCAACAAACCGAAATACATTCAAAGCGTCGTCCGTGATATTTCCGGCCGCAAACGAGCCGAAGAAACCCTGCGCCTCGCCAATGCCGAAATGGAACGAGCCCTGCGCCTCAAGGATGAATTCCTGGCGAACATGAGCCATGAACTGCGCACACCGCTTAACGCCATCCTTGGCATCACAGAAAGTTTGCTCGAGCAAATTTCCGGTTCATTGAACGAAAAGCAGCAGAAATATCTTCAAACCGTTTTGGAAAGCGCTCAACATCTTCTGGAACTGATCAATGACATCCTCGACCTTGCCAAGATCAATGCCGGGCGTATCGAGTTGGATATCAGCAGAGTGGATATCAATTCCGTAATCCACACCAGTATGCGCATGATCCGTGAACTGGCTCAGAAGAAAGGATTGAATGTCAACCTTGAGGTTGATCCAACCGTTATTGCCACATGGGCAGATGAACGCCGCCTCAAGCAAATGCTGGTAAACCTGTTGAGCAATGCCGTCAAATTCACACCCAAAGGTGGAGAAATTGGGCTTATCATTCATGGCAACAAATCAGATCAGGTATTAAACCTCACTGTATGGGATACAGGCATCGGCATCAAGCAGGAGGATATTCGTTTACTATTCCAACCATTCGTTCAGTTGGATGCCGGACTGGCACGTGGCAGCCAGGGAACCGGGTTGGGGTTGGTGCTTGTCAGCCAAATGGCACGTTTACATGGTGGCAGTGTTACCGTGGAAAGTGAACCACAACAAGGAAGCCGCTTTACCATCACCATTCCCTGGGTCACCATGGAAAAACAAGAACGGTCACTTCATGAAACTCGTCCGCAACCACCTGTCATCGAATCCTCGGTAGAGAAAAAAACTGCCAAAGACAACTTGATCCTTTTAGTGGAAGATACAGACGCGGTTACCATGTTGATCAGCGATTACCTGAAAAGACACGGCTACAAGGTCGTTACCGCACGAGATGGGTTTGAAGGCATTGCACGGATCAATGAATCAGTGCCAGACTTGATCCTAATGGATGTAATGATGCCTGAATTGGATGGCATAGAAACCACGCGCCGCATCCGTACTCAACTTGGGCTGAACCACATCCCCATCATTGCCCTCACCGCCCTCGCCATGGCCGGAGATCGCGAACGCTGTCTTGAAGCTGGAATGAATGGATATTTAAGTAAACCGGTTAAACTTAAGGAACTCCTCGAAACCATTGAACACTACCTAAAACCGGGCAAGGAAGGTCTCCAATGAACAGTACCATCTTGATCGTCGATGACAACGCCGCAAGCCGTGAAGCCCTGGAAGCGATCCTTGCTTCGGAAAATTACAACTTGCAAATGGCAGAAGATGGGATACAGGCATTAGAAAAAGCAGATGCCATGTACCCAGATTTGATCCTGTTGGATGTAATGATGCCCGGCATGGATGGCTTCGAAGTATGCCGACGCCTCCGTTCCATGCCCTTGCTTGCAGAGATCCCCATCATCCTTCTCACCGCTCTGGATGATACCGCCTCACGCCTGGAAGGCATTGAAGCTGGCGCCGATGACTTTATCTCCAAGCCATTCGACCGACAGGAACTTCGTGCCCGCGTACGAACCATCACCCGCCTGAACCGCTACCGCACCCTGCTCGAGCAGCGTGAAAGCCTGCGTGAGATGGCGCAGCGCATGGTCACCAGCCTGGAAGATGAACGTTTGCGCATCTCCCGCGAACTGCATGATGAACTCGGTCAACTGCTCACCGCCCAACTCATGGATATCCGTGACCTGCAAAATGACCTTACCATTCCACCCGTCACTCTGTTCGAACGATTGGAAAAGATCCACAACCAGGCCTATGAAGTCACGGTCAAGATCCGAAGGATGGCGCATGAACTTCGTCCACCCTTGCTAAGCACCTTTGGGCTCAAGCAAGCGATCGAGATCCACTGTTCGAAATTCTCCAACCATACCCATATTCCGATCACGATCGATGTTGATGATGGAATTACCAAACTCCCTGATATATATGGGATCATCCTGTACCGCATCCTGCAGGAAGCGCTGACCAATATTGCCAAACATGCCAATGCCAAGCATGCCTGGGTGGAATTAAGCTTCGAAGACGATCACATCCACCTGCTGGTTCAGGACGATGGACGCGGATTGCCCGAATTGGATGCCCCTGTCAACGGGATCGGCATCGTTGGTATGAAAGAGCGTGCAGCACTTGTAGGTGGAGATTTGAGCTTTCGGTCAGGAAAGAATGGCGGCACCATTCTTTCAGTTTCACTGCCATTAAAACCTGGAACAACCAGCAAAAGGGAGGAAGCATGATCCGCATCTTGATCGCAGAAGACCATCTCATGGTGAGAGCAGGCATTCGTGCTCTGCTTGAAAAAGTTGGCGATATGACCATCTTAGGCGAGGCCGCCAATGGTCAGGAAGCCGTGGAAATGACCGAAACATTGAGCCCCGATGTCCTGATCATAGACATCATGATGCCGCGGTTGAATGGTATACAGGCCGCAGAACAACTGCGCAACAGGAAGAACCGGGTCAACATCCTCCTGCTTTCAATGTATGCAGATGAAGGCTTGGTCTATCAGGCATTGCAAAGCGGAGTCAATGGCTATGTGTTGAAATCCTCCGCCAGCGATGAGCTAGTAAAAGCTGTGCATGAGGTTGCGAATGGTAAAAAATTCCTAAGCGGTCCAATTTCTGAGATCGTGATGGAAAATGCATTCAAGCCGCGTCCCACCACCGAACTCGACCCGCTTGCAAGCCTTTCACCCCGCGAAAAAGAGATCATGCAACTGATCGCCGAGGAACATACCAGCGTGGAAATTGCCAAATTCCTCTCGATCAGCGAAAAGACGGTTGAAAAGCACCGAGCCAACTTGATGGAAAAACTACGCGTTCGAAATCTTGCCGGGCTTGTGCGGCTTGCCGTAAAGTATCGGCTTGTAGACAGAGATTTTTAATTGCTTACAATACTGGAAGTCGCCTGTGTATGGGGGATTTCCAGTATTTTCAAATAGCACTTGTCAAAATAACCTTGGTCACGTGAACATTGGGTATCCATTGAGCAAGGAATTTCTTTCATGAAACCTACAATTCTCATAGTTGATGATGAACCTTCTGGTCAGCGAGTGGTTGAGTCCATACTGCAAGACCAGGGGTATGTTATGGAATTTGCCGCAAATGGCAAAGAAGCTCTAAAAAAAGCCGGGGAGCTCAAACCTGACCTTATCCTTTTAGACATCATGCTGCCGGAAATTGATGGCATACAAGTTTGTCAGACTCTTCGCAAGAACAGCGAACTTGCCAAAATTCCCGTCGTTATGCTGACAGCCTTGAATGACCGGGATATCCGCATTGCCAGCCTGGACGCCGGCGCTGATGATTTCATTTCCAAACCGTTCGACCGGGCAGAGTTGCGTGCACGCGTTCGTTCGATCACACGCCTGAACAAATATCGTCTCTTATACGAGCGCAATATGATGTTCTCGTGGATCAGTGATCAATCCAGTGACGGCTACTTGTTGATACGAAATGGAGACGAGGTTACGTATGCCAACCCACGGGCACGGTTTTATCTTGGGTTGGATATGGATGCTGCAATCCCTGCTGCAAGTTCATTCATGTCGGTCGTATCACGCCAATATCAGCCTCAGCCGATGGAAGCCTGGCAGGATTGGCCATCCCCCATATCCAAAGATGGCTCGCGTGTCCGTTATCTTGTTCGACCGGAGACGAATAATTCTCATGAGTACTGGCTTGAAGCTTCTGTCTTTGAGATTCCAAATAGCGAGCCTGGCTCCCGCATCATTCGTCTGCGCGATGTGACCGCAGATATCTTGAACCGACGCAACACCCGCAGCTTTGGCGAAGCGATCAATCACAAGATCAGAACGCCAATGACCCATATCATTTCAAGCCTTGACCTGCTTGCAAGGCATGCTCCTAAATTTTCTCCCGAAGAACTTTCCCAACTCTCCGAAACAGCGTTAATGGGCGCGAAACGTCTTTCCGAAACGATAGATAGGATCTTGAAATATACGAACCTGTATACCAATACGAGCGCATCTGAAGGATTCCAGCTATCGCTTTTCAAGGAAATTGTAGAAAAGATCGCATCTGATCTGGGTATCTCAAATTTATTCTTAAAGATGGACAATCGTTTGCTCCAAACCAAGATCGTACTGCCATTGCAATCGGTTGAAGTTTTGCTGTGGGAGATTTTAGGGAATTCCAAGAAATTTCACCCTTCAGGTTCTCCTGAGGTGATCGTTGAGGTAACGCCTGGTAATTCACATAACATACTTTTTCATTTCAGTGATGATGGCGTCAGACTTTCGCCCAAACAATTGACCACCGCCTGGTTGCCATATTACCAGGGAGAAAAAGATTTCACTGGTGAAGCCCCGGGCATGGGTCTGGGACTCTCCACCGTCAACGCCATTGTATGGGGTGCCGGGGGAACAAGCCGTTTAACGAATCGCGAAGACAAGCCCGGCGTCGTGATCCGGCTGACAATTCCTGTTGTAAAACCTTCGTAAAAATTATCAGAGTACTGGAGTTTCTTTTTTTTATGGATGATGTGAGAAGCACGATCTTGATCGTCGATGACGACCCAGCTGGACGTGAGGTACTGGTCTCGATCCTTGAATCAGATGGGTATGAATTGATACTGGCAGAGAATGGCTTTCAAGCCATAGAACTTGCCAACGCCATCCACCCGGATATCATCCTTCTGGATGTAATGATGCCGGGTATGGATGGTTTTGAAACCTGCAGAAGGATCCGAAGCGAAAAGGATATCGCCGAAGTTCCGATCCTGTTACTTACCGCTTTGGATGACCGTCAATCTTTGCTGAGCGGTTTGGAAGCCGGAGCAGATGACTTCATTACCAAACCCCCAGACCGATATGAATTACGCGCTCGTTTGCTTGGGATCTCACGGTTGAACCGTTTTCGAAAATTGTTGGATGAACGGCAAAACCTGGAAGAAGCGCATCAACAACTCCTGCTGGCTTACGACAAGACCATCGAAGGGTGGTCGCGTGCCATGGATCTGCGTGACAAGGAAACAGAAGGTCATACCCAACGCGTTACCCAACTGACCCTGAAAGTTGCAAAGCTCTTTGGAATAAACGGAGAAGAACTCACCCACATTCAACGCGGTGCACTTTTACATGACATGGGCAAATTAGGCATTCCAGATGCGGTGCTGCTCAAACCCGATAAACTTGACGCCAGCGAATGGGAACTGATGCGCCAGCATCCACAAATGGCGTATGAGATGTTATATCCCATTGAGTACCTGCGTCCTGCACTTGATATTCCCTTTTGCCACCACGAAAAATGGGATGGCACTGGCTACCCCCGCGGTTTAAAAAGAGAAGAGATCCCTTTGTCTGCCAGGATCTTTGCAGTTGTAGATGTTTGGGATGCGCTCACCTCAGACCGCCCTTATCGTGCAGCCTGGAGCAAGGAAAAAACTTTGGCACATATTCAAGAACAATCCGGAAAACATTTCGACCCGAAGGTCGTTGAAGTGTTCTCGATGGTGATTCAGAATAATATTCAAGAATAACCAAAGTTTGATTGGCTCGAAGACACGAACAACCCGCCCCGAAGACCGATCTTCGGGGCGGGTTTTGTTTTATTTCACATCGATATTGAATATCACAGTTTGCTCAGGCTCCCCATCGCTCACAGTTACGCCGGGTGGATAGCTTCCAAGTGTGATCTGCGTCTTACCCGCCGAAAGGGCTTTGAAGGTCCACACATCGACGCCGCCAGAACCAGCCAATACTGGTTCATCCGCTTTGTAATCAAGGGAGATGAATTCAACACGGATCAAGGCGCCAACGATCTCCCAGTGATACCCTGTACTGGGATTGGATGCGATCACGATCTCAAAAGATTCGCCTGCCTGCACCTCTACAGGTTGACTCGGGTCAGTGAGGTTCAACCCACCTTCAGAATCTGCACCTTGATTTAACGTCTGGCATCCAACAGACAGAAACGCAACAGCTAACAGCAGATATATCTTTTTCACAACAGCCTCCATTTAAGTTGAAACAATAAATTTCATCAGATATCAACGGTCATCTCTATTTTAACAATTAAAAGAGGTGACTACTCAAAAATCAGTCACCTCTTTCTATAGATCAAACTCAACCAAGATCTAGTACAAAACCAACAAACCTTTGAAAGCCTTCTCGATCAATCCTTTATCTCCTGAGATGCGAGCACGCTGCATGCCTTCTTCGAACGAAAAACGTCCGGACACAAAGATATTGAAATCAAGCGCGTCCATTTCCAGAACAGCAGCTGACTCGCCGTTTCCGATCTGCCATTCCCCGCCAGCGATACCCGTCAGCACAAGGGTGATGGCTTTGCCGTTGAGACGCTTGCGCAATTTCTGTGCCACATCACGCACGACCAATTCCACAATACGTCCATCATGTTCGCGGGTCTGCTCGAAGGGACGGTTCGTGGCGCGGCAGATGTCGAGACGGTGCATCCATGTATCACGACTATGGGTGATCCACATTAGGTCGCGCAAGGTCATGAAGCCCGCCACGGGATGTGGAATGCCAAACCACTTGATCGCTTTGAATCCGTATGCCCAGTTATCTATTGCCGGTTTGCCTACCTGTTTTAGTTCATTGATCAGATTCTGGGGAGACATGTGCTTGCGCTCGCCGACCTGTAACTCGTTGATGGCATCTTCAGGGAGTTGTCCCTTTTTGGGAACCCGCGCATACTGTCGAAACATCTCGCGCAGGCTCACCCCGCTGAGATACCCGCCCGCTTGGTGCGCCACCATATCATGCACATCCCACTCGGTACAGGCAGTGGGTTTCGACCAATCATCGGCGTGGAGTGATTCTAGAAGGGTCAGCAAGCGGGCAAAGGCTTCGGTCATGAGGCGATGGGCTTCATCCGCATTGACGGTGGAAATGGATTCAGCACGAGCAATTGAGAGTTGGGAGTTTATAGAGGTCATTTTAAAGGGTGCCTTTCAAAAAATTTCCAAAATACATCAGCGGCGTCAAGTTCTTTTGGATATAAGTTGCCGCTGGGATACACATGGATCATGTCTTTGACCATTTGAAAAATGAATTCGTTGTCCGCGCCGGTCAGGCTTTGGTCAAAGACGAATACCGTATAGTTGGGGCGCGGTTGCAACACTTGATACACGTTCGGGTCGAGGTTGAGATATGTGGCAAGGTTGAACAACATCCCGCCGAATACTTTATCTGCCAGCAGGTCTTCGGCTTCAAATGGGAATGGCATTGGAATCCCATATCCCTCCGAAACCAGTTCCTCCATCGTTCCCATAATGGAGTAAAGGGATGTTGAAGCCTTTGGCGGCATCGCTGCAGCAAATCCTTCTTCGTGAAAGTAGGTGCCTGTGCCGCTGGTTGTAAAGGCTGCAAAGACATCGTTCATCTCGATCATCAGGCGTGTGTCTACGAACTTGCCGCCGTTCGAAAAACCGCTCGCATAAATGCGTTTCTCATCCACGTTGAAGGTGGCTTGCACAAGCTTCAACATCTCACGCGTGAATTTGACATCGTCTTTGAGGTCGGCAGTGGGTCCTGTCAAGTTGCTTAACTGAGCATCGTTCCATTTCTTTGAATTTGCATTTTCCTTGATCAAAAAATAATGCCAGCTGCTTGGGAAGATCACAATGGCAGTCACTTCATCTGCCTTGCGCACCCAGCTTGTTTTTTCGTACATCGTTTCGCCGGTTCCGTTCGTGCCGTGGAAAATGAATACAACGGGTGTGGGCTTTGCAGGGTCATACCCAACAGGAACATAGACGATGAACTCACGCGGCGTATCGTCCACGTTGATGACATAATCGTTGCGACCGACCTGAAAGGTCAACGCCTCAGGCGCAGACGTGGAGCTGGGTTCTGCAACTTGAGTTGTTGCAACGCTGGGGGTGGGTTCTTTTGCCGGGCGGTTGGGTGTTCTGTTCAATCGGCAACTTGATATCAACAAGCAAACAACCAAACTCAACGTCAGCAGGGAACTTAAACGCTTCGGCTGCATGATCTATTTACTTTTTACCAGGATTGCATCCAGCATGTTCATAGCGGCAGGGATCAACGACCCAAACCTGCCCTTCCCAACAGGGAGATGCGGTTCATTGGCGAGATGCATGGCAGTCAGCCCATGCGAAATGGCGATCACCAGGTCCACGATCTGGTTGACGGTTAGATCGGTATTCAATTCTTGTTTGAACTGCCTTAACCGCTGGCGTGCCGCATTGAGGACGCCAAAGCTCAAGTCGAGACTCTCCTGCGATGGGACAAAACCTGGTACGGGGCGCTCGAAGCAAAGTTGGTAGAGATCGGGGTTTTCGAGGGCAAAGGTCATGTAACTTGTTATCACATTACGGATCTCGACTTCGATACTGTTGGATTCTGCTTCCACCTTCGCGAGGGTTTCCTTCCAGAGTGTGATGCCCAGGCGAAAGAGCGCGTCGTAAATTTCCATTTTGCTGGAGAAATAGTTATAGAGCGACGGAGCCCGCATTTCCACCCGGCGGGCAAGCTCATGCATGGAGAGGGCTGCCACACCTTCTTCACGCATGATGGCGCGCGCAGCTTCAAGAATGGATGCAGTGGCTGCATTGCGGTTACGTTGAACACGGGGGGAAACAGATTTGGATGTTTTCATTTTTCTAATATTGTTAGTTTTTTCGAATTATGTTAGTTAAAATGAATTTATCAAGAGACAAAAAAGAGACTGCGTCATCTGATGATGTCTCTTTTTGTTTTGAATTAGATCGAAGGAGGCTTGTAGACCTTGTAACAATTACGATTTTGTTTTGCCTGATACAAGGCAATATCTGCCTGACGAAGCACTCGACTTCACATGTATTTCCGTTAAGATGGTCAGAGCCTTTTGCTAATATTATTTTCTGCCAGCCATCGATGCAATTTTGAAATAGCGTTACTTTTAAATCCATCTGCATCCAGGATGGAACCTTCCACAGAAAAATCCTTAATTTCGAGTTTTGCATACTCCAATGGGTCTAATTCCCCACCGGCCTTTGATTTCGCCATGATCTCTTGAATTTCCTTTTCTCTTTCTTCCATGCTCGACCCGCTCGATGCATCGACAAAATATAATTGATCACGGTAGTCATACCAAAAATTGACCAGCAACCTTTCACGCGAGAAAGTGATCGCCTTTGCCAGACCTGCAGGTTGTTCTTTTTCTTCGAACCCCATCGGATGCAATATATCTCTCAGTGCTTCCTGCATTTCTTCAAAAAACCTGGGGCGCTCCCGATGGGCGTGGGACTCTTTTGAAAAGTAACTTTCTGTGAGAACAAAAAGTAACCAAAGCCCTAAAAAAAACTGCAAGTCCGCATATGCCATTTAGAATGAGCAACAGGTCTTGCGACAGACCAACCCCCACATTGTTGGTGAATTTACCGATCGGGTCCAACAAAATGGAAATAAAGATCAGGTACGCAACGACCACCACGGCAATAAACGACCGCAGGCTTGCGATCATCGAGAGCATTTTTTGGGGAATTCGAGCCCGCCAGTTTTCATTAAGGTCTGGCGCAATGCCGCCCTTTGATTGTTGTTGATCGGTTTGAAGAGAACTTCTCGCGGCTAAGATATTTTGAAGCAAGGCGGCAGCGCCCCAGACGCTCATTAAACCTACCAGATAAACCAGCCAATTTCTTTGTACGAAAAGAACGAACTGATCCCATAAAACGGA
>JBEBCV010000094.1:0-9707 GCA_041157505.1 Chloroflexota bacterium
GATGGCGGTGTTGATCACCTGCGTCGCACTGACGGGTCCGCCTGTGAGGGAGGCGATGATGATGACAAGGGCAGATGTCACCTGCGTGGAAAATCCGTCTACCGGGCGAATCTTGTAATACGCCCGTGCCGGCTTGCGCAGCAAGGTCCACCCACCAATGGCGGTCCCCAAGGCGAGGGCAAGCGCACAGGCACACATCACCCAAAACGGCACGCTGAATGATTCTATATATCCGCCAATGAAAAGGGCAAGGGTGATAACGCCCATGGTCTTCTGACCGTCGTTGCTGCCGTGGCTAAGTCCCAGGGCAAGGGCAGTGAGCAACTGACTCTTCTTGAAAAATTCATTGACACGCGGCGCAGCATTCCAGCAGAGCGCCAGCACCAGTTTCAGCAAGAGAAAGCCAAAGATAAAACCAATAATGGGGGAGGCGAAGAGGGCGATCAGGATGCGCATCAACCCGTCCACTTGAATAGCGCCGGCGCCCGCTCGAGCCGACGCCGCGCCGATGATCCCACCGATCAACGCATGGGATGAACTGCTGGGGATCTTCAACTGCCACGTGAGCAAATTCCATAAAATGGCTGCGGCCAACGCCACCAGAATGACCTGTAAATTGATCACAGCCGGGTCAGCGATACCACGTCCGATCGAGTTGGCAACGGCCACCCCGAACACGAATGGACCCGCCAATTCCGCCAAAATGGTGATCCCCAATGCCACCCGTGGTGAATACGCACGAGACGAAACCATGGTCGAGACCACATTACGCGAGTCATGCATTCCATTCAGG
Organism: Chloroflexota bacterium; assembly: GCA_041157505.1. GTDB lineage: Bacteria > Chloroflexota > Anaerolineae > Anaerolineales > Villigracilaceae > Villigracilis. Next base: position 794 of record JBEBCV010000094.1, read on the forward strand.
AAACCGAAGAACAGGGTTAGGGCGATGATGACAATGATAATAATGGGCATTTGGCACGAGTCCGAAGTCCGCTAGTTTACACCTTGGGAGGTCCAAAAATTCGGGGCAGGGGAGGGGGAAGGAGAATGGGATTGTCTTTCACTTTGAAACAATGAACTGGATGCGTGCAGCGCTACGCTACTATCCTGTTTTGTGGATGAAATCGATCTATCAAATAATTTGTGAAAATTATTTGTGGGGGAGCAGAGTTAGACCAAAACTGTCAGCACCTGAAAAATTATCCTTGTGTTTTCGATAAGTATTATTATCGAAAACATTGACAATTTGAACTATATTCGTATAATGAAGACATGGAAGCCCTGTCTGAGACAAATTCTCCCGTAATTTCCGATGTCATGACTGCGTATTTGCGGCTTGTGGAGCGTTCCCGCAGCAAACACACAAAACTCTCGTACAAGAATGCCCTGCAAGTGTTTAGCGAAGTATTGAGGAAACAATTTTTAGACCCTGCCACCACCCCAATTGCTATTCTCTCAGAAGACATGCTGGGACCCCTGGTTGATCATCTCAATGTGTTTTCACCTGCCACAGAGCAATTGTATTTGCAGGCTGTCAAAGGTTTTTATCTCTATGTAGACTCTGAACGATTGGCACCCATCAATCAATCCCGTGTGGCGGTGTTAATACGTCAACGATCGAGACGTCCTGGTGTGCGGTATCCACAATTCCCTGCAAATGATATTGAGCTTCTTTTAGAAAAGATCGAATCAGTTGATAACTTAATCACAACTACAGAATCCGAAGAAATGTCAGACAATATACTACGCGCATACCGCGACAGAGCATTTTTACTAACTTTGGCAGATACAGGTTTTCGTGTACATGAAGCATGCAATCTTCGTCGTGGTGATATAGACTGGAATGAACAGCGGGCTCTCATCATCGGCAAAGGTGATAAACAAGCCATTGTGCGCTTCACAAATCGTTCATTGCAAGCCATAAAGGATTATCTGCAACAGCGAGCCTCGATTGATGGAAGTTCCGGCAGACAGTTAAGTTCATTGCCTTTGTTTGCTCGCCACGATAAAGGTGCAGGAAAAAAAGTAAAGCCGATGACACCCACAACAGGTCGTAACATCGTAAAAGAACGTGTAGAGCAATTTCTTGGCAATGAACTGGTTGGCAAGATCACACCACATTCTTTTCGTCATTATTTTGTCACAACAGTTTTACGCGGTACAGGAAATCTAAAGATCGCACAAGAACTGGCACGGCATAAAAATATCCAGGTCACTCAACGATATACCCATTTATCAGACGATGAACTGGATAAAGCTTATTATGATGTTTTCGAAAGAGATTCGAAACGCAATAAAGATGCTTGACATCTATAGTGGACTATTCAAGAATTTTCTCGCTTCTTTCTTCGACGTAGGCCTGATACGCTAAAGAGAGGCGTTTTGCCCACTTCCCAACCCTCCCCTGCCCCACCGGCTTTCCGTCAATGTTCACGATCGGCACTACGCCACGCGAGCTGGAGGTGAGAATTGCTTCGTCAAATCTTTCTTCTATTAGAGGGGAACGATATTCAATCGACATCCCCTCCCCTCTCGCAAGCCTTAACACTGCACGGCGCGTAACACCAAGCAGAATTCCTTTTTGTGCAGTAATTAATGTCTTGCCTTTGACAGCATAAAAATTGGACGTCATCCCTTCCAATATCTTCCCGTCCTTCTTCAATATGATTTCGTACACATCCCCTATGACCAGTTTACGCTGTGCTGCGCTTTGGGTGATGAAGTCTGTGCCTTTGATACGCGGATCATGTCTTTCCATTTCTGCAGTGATGGCAGATACCCCGTTTTTATAGACCGATTCAGCCGGCGGAATTAACGGCTGAATACCAAGATACACGTCACCGGTATCTTTCGTAAGGATGAGTCGAATGCGGGATTCTTTTGGCAGCAGTTCCTTTGCCAACTCCGCGATCTCTTTGCGGACCGTCGTTTCATCTGCGGATGGGCGTAGACCAAGTTCTTTTGCAGGTTTATACAACCTTTCGAGATGTGCCATCAACCCAAGGACTTTTGTCCCTTGCGCGAGAGTGCTGAAGGTGGTGTAAAAGCCATCAGAAAGCTGACCCGTTAACTCGTCGAGAGAGGAGGCGGAAAAATCAAGTGAAATCCGCTTTTTATTAGAAATGTGATATCCATTTATGGTCATATTTTTGGTTTATAGGTGTTTTAGCCAGTGAATTTGGTCTTTTTTTGAGCAATCGTGAAACTTGGTACGCAAAAATCACTATCCTTAATTATAATTCGCGCCAATGGATTGGTTGATTTTCATCGGGGTCGGATTAACCCTTATAGTAGCTGTTGGGGCAATTCGCTTTGGGATTAGCGCCTTGCAAAAAGGCAGGGGAATTGTTAATTACAAGGTCCGAAACTTCTTACAGACTAGAGCCCTATTTTCATTTCTTGTTGGTAGCGTATCTTTGATTGCAAGCCTAACCTTGACGTATTTTGGCGTCAGGAATATTTCGAATTCTACAAGTCCAGATATTCTCTTTACGCCCACGATAATTCAGGTAGCTTCTCCTGATCTGACCACACCACCTCCTCCTCCCACAACCACTCCGAGCCCCAGCTTCACAATAACCCCAAATCCTTCGGGGCTAGCCCCTACTGAGGTTGGACTGCAAACAAAAGTTGTAAAGATATATTTTTTCAATCGAGATAATATCGAAAAAAATGTACAACCTTTTAGTCAGCCTGTCGATAGGGAGACGATATTAACTGACCAAATTGATTTTGTTGTAGATGCATATTTTACTGGTCCGAACGCACAGGAACAGAGGCGCGGCTTGGTCGCTATTTGGAATGGTTTTTTAGGTTATAAAAAATACGAGATATCAAGCGAAGGAACCTTACGATTATATTTGATCGGGTATTGTCAGCCTGATCAATCTGGCTATAACCTGATCGAACCACTGGATAAAACTCTCAAACAATTTGAAGAAGTCAAGTACGTCAAAATTTATGACGAATACGGGCGCACTCAGAATCCAGATGGCGCTGGCGATTCTTCCCCTCAGTGTTTAGTCCCTTCACCTACACCTGTTTCAACAAGTACACCTACATTTACGGTTACCATACCTTCGGTTACAAATACCAACCTTCCTACCGAATCCGCTACCCCTACTCCTTCAAAGACACCAACGGTCACAGTAACGGCAACTAGTAAAGCTACAAGTACTACAATCCCATCGGTTGCCCCAACCTTTACACCATCCAAAACCCCTACTTTTACTGTGACCCCAACAAGTTCCCGTAGCATGTTGCTTCCACAGTCGGTACCAACTGAAAAGGACAAGCTTTTCAAGATCTATTTCACTGATGCGCAAAAGCTGCAAAATAAAACTGCTCCATTTGAGGTTGGTGTTGAAAGGGAAATTCCTGGTGATAGGAATGAGATCGAAGCTTTATTAGAGGAATATTTCCGCGGACCCACGGCTGAAGAGCAAAAGCGTGGCATCATCCCAGTGTGGAATGGTTTCACTGGATATAAACGGTACGAGCTTCAGGATGGAATTCTGTCAATTTACCTTGTTGGCACATGCACCTCGCTTGGAAACTCTTATAGTATTTATGATCCAATGAATTTGACGCTCAAGCAAGTATCGGGAGTCAAGACTGTACGACTTTATGATGAGTACGGAAGAACTATGAACCCAAATCGGACAGGAGATTCTGTGCCTTTATGTGCAGTGGTGACATTTACTCCAACTAGTGCTCCGACCAATACACCAACAGTTACATTTACTCCATCCCGCACACCAACGGCGACGTTTACTCCATCCAGCACAGCCACTTCAACTTATACGCCTTCCAGTACGCCTAGAGCAACTTTCACGTCTTCTAACACACCTACATCTACTTCTACACCTATTAAATCGCCAACCGCAACTCTTGTACCCTCAAGAACACCTTCAGCAACATCCATCCCATCGAGAACTCCGTCTGTAACGTTCACACCCTCCCGCACACCAGCTGCGACATTAACACAATCAAGCACACCTACGGTAACCAAAACGTCCTCGAGTACTCCAACCTTTACTTCTACGCCATCCAAAACATCTACAGCGACTTTCGCTCCATCGAATACGCCTACAAGAACATACACTCCATCCCAAACTTCAACACCTTCTTCCACACCGACCTTTACATCCACACCGTCACGCACACCAACGGTGACATTTACACCTTCAAGCACGCCAAGTGCAACCTTTACACCCTCCAAAACTCCCACAGCAACATTCACGCCTACTAAGATCCCAACCGTCACATCTTCTCCGACAATTACACCCAGCCCAACCCAAACCAGCCGCCGGATCACGATATATTTTACAGACAAGCAACGGTTAGAATCACAACAGCGCCCGTATGAAGTCGGAGTGAGCCGTGAAGTTCCATCAGATAAAGACTTGATCGATGCAATTTTGGCAGAATACTTCAGTGGAACAACGGCACGTGAACAAAATAATGGTGTAGTAGCCATATGGAATGGATTCACCGGGTATAAGCAGTACGACCTTCAAGACGGTGTTCTATCTGTTTACCTTATGGGTGTTTGTGATACGTTGGGAAATTCTTATAGTTTGATAGACCCATTAAGCTTAACGTTAAAACAAGTTAAGGGTGTTACTGTTGTAAAACTTTACGATGAAAACCTTAGAACAATGGATCCAACCGGACGCGAAGACTCCGTCCCTGCATGTGCGGTTACCACTTTTACACCGACAGCAACCCCATCCAATACCCCAACCCTGACTTTTACTCCATCTCGTACGCCTACTGCTACATTTACACCTTCCATTACGCCAACAAGTAGCCCCACATCAACTTCCACGCCGTCAAACACTCAAACGGCAACCATCACACCATCTCGCACTCCAACACAGACCCCTACCCCATCACGCACGCCGACGGTTACATTCACACCTTCCAAAACTCTCACGGCAACATTCACGCCATCAAGTACACCTACATTTACCTTAACACCATCTAAAACCCCGACTGGAACATATACACCGTCGCGCACTCCTACGGCTACATTCACGCCAACCATTACACCCAGTCCGACCTTATCCATTAGACGGGTAACGATATATTTCACTGACAAACAAAGATTGGAAACAAAGCAGCGACCCTACGAGGTCGGTGTGAGCCGTGAAGTCACGTCTGATAAAGATCTAATTGATGTTTTGTTGGTGGAATACTTCAGTGGAACAACTGCTCGCGAACAAACCCAAGGTCTTATTGCCGTTTGGAATGGATTTACAGGTTACAAACAATATGATCTCAACAATGGCGTGTTATCTGTTTATCTGAGTGGTGTATGCAGCCCCTTCGGATTTGAATATAGTTTATTTGATGCATTGAGCTTAACTTTAAAACAAGTTGATGGAGTAAATACTGTAAAGCTCTACGATGAAAATCTTCGTACTCTATATCCATTGGGAAATGTAGACTCTGCTCCAGAATGTACAGTAACCTTTACTCCAACAGTTCCTCCGTCAAAAACACCTACCGCCACCATCATTCCGTCGAAGACCCCAACGGCAACCATCGCGCCTACTATCACGCCATCGAAGACCTTGACGGCGACTATTCCTCCGTCAAAAACACCGACCTCCACCACAATTCCATCTAAGACCCCAACGGCAACCATCGCGCCTACCATCACACCTTCGAAGACCTTGACAGCGACTATTCCTCCGTCAAAAACGCCAACAGCCACCATCATTCCGTCGAAGACACCAACAGCGACCATTCTTCCTTCAAGAACGCCGACTTCCATTCCGTCGAAAACACCAACGGCAACCTTCACGCCATCGAAGACTCTGACGGCTACTTTCACGCCCACAAAAACACCGACATTTACAGCCACTTCATCGAAGACCCCGACGCTGACATTCACGCCGACAAAAACTCCGACAGCTACTTTTACTGTTACTCCTAATTTGTTATGTAATAAAGCTCAATTTATTAAAGATGTAACCATCCCAGATGGTTCTATATTGCGTGGTGGGATCAGGGAAACAAAAGTTTGGGAAGTGAAAAATGTTGGAAGTTGTGTCTGGAATAAGAATTACAAATTGAAGGCAGTAAACAATTCAACTGCAATCAATGTACCTCCTGTATCTTTGACGAAAGATGTTTTACCTGGTGAGACCGTCCAACTATCGGTGGCAATTGACCTGCCAATTCAAGAAGGATCTTTTGAAGTAAATTGGATGCTTGAAAGTGATTTAGGTGAGATATTTGGCGTTGGAGATTCGGGTAAATCTCCTCTTTGGCTGAAGGTGATCATAAATAATGCTGATGCAACCAATACGCCCATCATTTCCCTTTCCCCCACGATTACGGAAATGGCTCCAACCCCTCAATTCTTTGAAATAAAACCAGGTACTTTTATCGTTAATGATTTCTATCAAGAAACTTGCGACTTTGAATGGTCAATTAACAATACTTCATTCCAATGTGAAGAAAACTCATTAATTCGTCGTGAACCTATCGTTTTTACGGAGAATGGCACTGGTTTCGAAAATGGTATTGTTATTGATTTATCAAATCAATCAAGTAACTCCACAATTATTGCTACTACCAATAGTATCGATATTGAGGCTGGCGATAAGTTGGTCATGGGTGTTGGTTGTTACGATGGCGCTCTTGAATGCTCCGTTCTTGTAAATCTTGTGTTTACAACAACAGATGGCGCCTCCTCCAACCTATGGACGATCGGAGAATTTTATGACGGGCAAATTTCCGTCATGGAGATTGATCTGTCACAATTTACAGGTAAAACTGGAACCTTTAGTTTTACAGGTTCTTCATTGGGACAGACCCAAGGTGATGTAATTGTCTGGATAGAACCTCGCGTGCTTAGAAGTTCTTATCCTACCCCAACTGTCACCCAGCTGCCAATGCCGACTTCGACATCTACACCTACAGCGGTTCCAAGTCCTCAACCTTCTCCAACTGCAACACCGGCTCCAACTCCAGTTGCAACAGATCAAGGACCATTGGCCGAATTTATCGTATTTATTATTGAGTACTTTAGAAACTTGTTTAGTAATTAATATAAGGCAGGATGGACCATAACCTGCCTTATATAAGGTTACATGGCGTATTCTGCAAGGAGACTCTTGAACTGTGAAGTAAATCGGATCGAATCAAGATCAGGATCACGTAGCACCCATTCAATGTAGATCTGTTTACTTTCAAGAGCGTTGCGCAAATTTTCAACAGCAGATTCTACATTACCACGTAAGGCTTCCAGGCATGCACGGTTGTATTGGTTTTCATCATCAATGTAATTTTTCATAGCATCACCTATGTGCTGATCCGCCATTTCCTCAAGACCTATTTTTCGGTAGTAACCGCTCAAAGTCGCATGTGCATGGCAGTGTTCGGGATTTAATTCAATTACCTTTTGCATACAATCAATCGCATCATCATATCTTCCTGCGGCGCCGTAGGAGACCCCCAATTCATACAAAAATACCGGGGAATTTGGTACGAGTTTTGTTGCTTGCTGATTTGCTCTAATGGACCGCTCGTACATTCCAGCTGAATTGTATATAGATGAGAGTTCGTTCCATTTCCTCGCATTCCGAGGGTTTCTATTTAGATATGCTTCAAGTTGTGCGATCGCTTCAAGGAGTTGTTCGGAAATATTTTGATTTGACTCAACATTCCGCCTTTCTAATTCTTTTTCTTCAGTCTTTTGAATAATAGCAGGCTCAGGTTGAACCTCCTCAGTACTCTCTTCTTCCCGGACAAAAACATACATCGCCTCATTTTTTCTTTCATCTTCCATAACTGCCACATCTGTGAATGCGTATGTTGCCCGTTGCCCTTCAGTGTTTTGAGACTTGTAGTCAACCAACATAATCTGCGACGGAATATCTGCCACTATTTCAGGCGTTGATAGAGGAGATGAGTCTGGAAGTTCGAAGTCAAGGTGCTGCTGTGCAAAAACTACTGGCTCATTCACTTCGACAGGCTCATAAACCAGATCTACATTAGCTATTTGGTTCAGTTCTTCCTCTAATTCAGGCTCGATAATATGTTCTGAGACATTGTTTTCAGCCACATCGTCGCTCTCAGGAATGTACATGTTGGCAAACTCGTAAATCGACTGAAGGATCTGTTCATCATCACTTTGAGCACTTTGAGTATCTAAAGAGTTTGTTGGCTCTTCTGATACAACTGTCTCGGCATCAACATCAGGCACATCGTTGTTAGTGGCAAGTGCTTGTAGCGGAGTATCTTCAGTTGATATCAGGTTTTCGGCAACAGATTCTTCTTTGGGCGCAGCATTTACAATCGAAGGAATTGCATCAAAGGGTATATTTGATGGTCCATATAAGAAGACTTGTGCTGCTTCAAAATGCTTGCTTGCTTCAGCATCGAGAGCATCCGCTTGTTGATACGCCATTATGGCATCTCGATAATTCTTAAGCCTTCGGAAGACATCACCAAGGCGGTACCAGGAAACTGCCTTGTCATGATCTTCCACAAGGAGATCAATGCCTATCTTATAAAGATCAGCAGCTTCTTCAAGATTGCCTTGTTGTAATTTGACATATGCCAAATTTGAGTAAGGCAATCCGTATTTATTCTGCAGTTTGATGGCACGAGAATAGGCATAGGTTGCTTGATCAAGCATTCCTGAGATGCAATACAAATTGCCTAATTCGTTCCAAACTTCATGTTCACTCATGGAATTCTCCTAACTCTGCATAACAGCAGCTTCTTTGGATTGGGTTAAAGTCCCAAGGAGGCTAAAGCGTGATTGTATGGATGAGGACACATTATTTGGGTCAAGTTCATCTGCACGTTGATACGAA
>JBEBCV010000095.1:0-3055 GCA_041157505.1 Chloroflexota bacterium
AACCTTTCAACTCACGCTTCAACATCTTGACGAGCGTACGGGCAGTATCATTCACGAGCATCGGGCAAAAGATGACATCGGTGAACCCGCTCATGCTTTTATTATGGGAGAGGTTATTGTAGAAAAATTCGGCAAGGCTGCGGCGACCGCTCAAACTCCAACCATAAAAGTTGACGCGCGCCACAATCGATTTTGGATTCTCGGTCAATACCGCCCATTCGCCGTCGAGCTTGGTCTTGGCATATACGCCCGTTGGGCTGGGGGGATCCTCTTCGCTGTAATAACCGTTCTTGGTTCCGTCGAAAACAGCGTCAGTAGAGATATGCACAAATGGAACACTGCGCAGTTTACAGGCACGCGCGAAGCGACGGGGCAGATCCGTGTTCAGTTGCTTGGCAAGGTCCGGGTCTTCTTCGCAGATGTCGAGGTCTGCCAAAGCTGCACAGTTGACCACATAATCGGGACGGGCTTCATCAAGGATCGACTCGATCACATTCTTTTCGAGCAAATCATGTTTGATGATCTGGAACGGCGCATTGACCAGCTTGCCTCGGTCGACGCCGATGACCTCATGCTCGTTCAACATTTCCTGAGCGAAATTGATACCAAGCAAACCGCTGACGCCAGTTACAAGAATTTTCATGAGTCAAGTTCCATATGCCATGTTTCAGTGATCAGGTATCAAGCTTTCAAGAAGCTGGCAAGTGAGACCTGATACTTGACACGTCTCTTATCCTTCGAGTTTTCCCTGTGCGAATAATTCTTCGAACGGAGCAATATATTTCTTGATACCTTCCACATCGAGCCATTCAGTATTATTGTCGCTCGAATAGGAGAAGCCTTCCTTGAGTTCCTTGCCTTTGTCTTTCCACGAGTAACCAAACCAGGTCGCTTCAGCCGGTTGGACGACATACATCTTATCAAGCTCGATGGTATGACGCGCTTCATCTTCCGAGATAAGCATCTCATGCAACTTCTCGCCGGGGCGAATGCCAATGATGTTGATCTCAGCGTTGGGAGCGATGGCACGCGCAAGGTCGGTCACTTTGGTGCTGGGGATCTTCGGCACGAACACTTCGCCGCCTTCCATCTGTTCGATGCTGTCGATGACAAAGCGCACACCTTGTTCCAGCGAAAGCCAGAAGCGGGTCATGCGGTCATCGGTGATGGTGACTTTGCCAGTGGAGCGAAGTTTGAGGAAGAGAGGCACGACCGAGCCACGACTACCGACGACATTCCCGTATCGGACGCAGGAATAGCGGGTCGCTGAACCCGCGGCATAGGCATTACTCTGGATCGTTAACTTCTCGGCTGCAAGTTTTGTTGCCCCATACAAATTCGCAGGGCTGACAGCTTTATCTGTGCTGACGGTGAGCACTTTCTTCACGCCCGCATCCAATGCAGCTTCGACGACATTCGCCGTGCCCATGATATTGGTCTTGATGGCTTCCATCGGATTGTATTCGCAAGCCGGAACCTGCTTCAACGCCGCCGCATGGACGACAATATCCACGCCGTGCATGGCACGGACGAGACGTTCGCGGTCGCGCACATCGCCGATGAAATAGCGCAGGCGCGGGTCGTTGTATCCGCCAACCTGCATTTCGTGCTGTTTCAACTCGTCGCGGCTGAAGATGATGACCTTCTTTGGCTGCTTCTCTTCGAGCAAAATTTTGGTAAATTTCTTGCCGAACGAGCCGGTCCCACCGGTGACGAGCACTACTTGATTTTTCCAGTCCATGAAATCTCCTGTTAACTTTCCTTTGGTACACGGATATTACGGATAACACGAAATAGACAAAAAGAGCTTTCCGTAAGATTCAGTACAATCCGTGTTTTCCGTGTTCGAAAAGAACTTTATCTTTTTCAGAGTTTACTCTGAATTTTTACAATAATCTTTATCAACAACCTGCTTAACATCATCGTTCAACGGCTGTTCGATATTGCTCAATAACTCACACGCCTGCAAGCGGATCACTTTTTCACCGATCACACGCTTCGACAACTGCTTCAACGTCTCCGCATCTCCACGAACGGCATAGCCTTTCAAGAAGGGCAGCCACTCCACGCGGTCTTCGGGGCTAAAGCTCAAGGCGATGGCTTCGTCTCCGAGAGCGGCAACCCGCTCCCAGTCCCCGGTTTGAGCCGCGAGGTCCGCCATCTGGAAGTAACTACACCAGCCGCGTTCCGGTTCCCTGCCATAAATATATTCAGGCGGTGAGACCGGTTCCGCATCCACAATCACATTTTCTATCTTCGATCGCGGCGCAGCCAATGAAACATCCACCGGGTCATATTCAGAGATCAACGGCGCACTCGCACTCATCACATGCACACATGAGTTCAAGGTGGGCTGACTCATCACCAACATATTGGTGTAATCAAAAGTATACGTATGACTGCGATACCCAGACTCAACGATCTGCGTTCCGTCTAAAATGCCGGGCAGGTTCTCGCTGTTCAACGTCAGACCAGCAAGCGGATAATGCACGATGGCATCGCCTGTGAACTCAGGGAAGTAAATCACATTCGCAGCTTCCATCAATGCAGCACCGCCATCGCCCATGCCAGGCAACGGATAATAGATCACAAGCGTCGTACCGGGTCGAATTGCAGGCACACGCCAACTTACCTGCCACCAAAATTCCTGTATTGCCTTTTCTTCAGTAGCAGCATTGGTTGCAATTCCAAAATGCGACAACGATGCAAACGCAATTACTACATACAAAATGGATTTACGCACAGTTGGCAATGCAATGATCTCGATCACACCTGCCATGAAAACCGCAGCAGCCAAAGATGCAGGCAAACCATAATGTGAAAAACCGGAAATATTGACGTAACGATTCGCCATCACAACCGGAAGGACGCCAAGGATCATGCCCAATCCACCTAGAATCAACGCCTCTTTCACCTCGACAAAGCTCGGTACAAGCGTGACCTGAGCCTGTTCGCCATCTTCATCTTTTGACTCTGCTGAGCGCTTAAACTGCCTCTCAACGAAGACCACGAGCAGCGTCACAATCACAGCAAGCACAATTCCAAACGTGATATC
>JBEBCV010000096.1:0-6826 GCA_041157505.1 Chloroflexota bacterium
ATCCAAATCCGCCTCTGTATTATCTGTTACTCCATTATTGGGTGGGGCATTATGGAGATACGCCTTATTACGTCCGTTTATTTTCTGCCTTATTTGGTACAGCTACGATCCCGGTCATTTACCTGATCGGAAAACGGATGTCTGATGTGGTCGTGGGGTTGTCAGCCGCAGTTCTTCTGTCTTTATCAACGTTTAATATCTATTTTGCTCAGGAAGCACGGATGTACACCCTCCTGACATTCAACGCTGCGGTGGCGATCTATGCACTTGTCTGGTTGCTTACAGATCCGCGGTCAACTGCACCCATGGGAAGTCAATTTCGAGAGTATTTACGAAGTTGGCTCACCAAAGAATCCGCTTTTCCGGACAACCGAATCAATCCTGAACATTTGATTGAAGTCCCCGGAACTGGATGGCGAGCTTGGCTTTATCGTTTTCGTTCGGCATCGATTCATACGATTGAAACTGATCTAGCTTGGCTGGCTTTCATTATTTTTTCTGCTGCAACGTTGCTCACTCATAATACAGCTGTTCTATTTCTTGCCGCTATAAATATTTTTGTTTTTGGTCTAATGCTTATCCAAAGAATTAATAAAAGCGACTCTCCCATTGCTTTTCAGTCCCCGTCTTTTGGAAATTGGATGAAGGCCCAGATCGGCATCTTCGTCTTTTGGAGTCTGTGGATACCCGCTTTTGTTCAGCAAGTCCGTCGGGTGGATCAGGAATTCTGGCTTCCCAAACCAGATTGGGATACTGTCATCCAGACACTACGTGCTTTGTTAAATGCGTCTGCGCCACCTCAGGCAAGCCAAATCATGATATGGGTTTTGTGTGTGGCGCTTTTCTTAGGATTGGTGTACTACAGAAAAAAGATTTCGATGTTCTTTTTTCTGATCGCCTTGTTTGCCATCCCTTTCTTGGGCGAACTGATCGTCAGCATCCATCGACCAATTTTTCAAGGACGCACTTTGATCTGGATAACGATTCCAATGCTGCTGCTTCTGGCAGCAGGTATTGCTCAATTACGATTTCGTTTTCTAATACTCATGGCGTTGGGACTACTGGGCATGAACTATCTTTTTTCCGATAGTGATTATTTTCGGTTCGTGCAAAAAGAGGATTGGAGTACACCCGCAGGATATGTTGCAAACTTTGCCCAAGAGGATGATCTTGTCCTATTCAACTCAAACTTTGTGGTAATTCCCTTTAACTATTACTTTAAAGCGTATGAAGAGAAATATCTAATTCAGGTGGAGAAAAAAGGGATTCCCTTAGACCTATTCAATTACGGCATTCTCGAACCTAAAATGACGGACAACGATATACCCGGGCTGGTTTCATTGCTTAATGGACATAACAGGGTCTGGCTGGTATACAGCCATAACGACTATACGGATCCAATGGGACTGATTCCACAAACACTTGCATCGCAGATGAAATTGACTCGCGAACGGGAATATTACGGGGGGGTAGTTCAGTTGTATGAAACACCTTGATTTTCATTCCTTCAGCTCTAGTCATTCATTACAGAGAGCACAGAGGTTTACAACTCTGTGCTCTCTGCTTAATTCTTTTTGAAACTTTATTTAGTTTTACTGCGCGATTCCCATCTCTTCCATGAACTCGAAATAGGTCTGCCCCGAATATCCGCGAGGGATGGGGGGCATGTTCACAAAAGTGGATTCCAATTTCTGATTTATTCCTGTCTGGCTGCTTTGCACAATCTTGTGCAAGACCTCCAACGCGTGATACGCCATCTCTTTATTGGCGCGGTTCCTTCGTCCCATGCGCATGGACCATGCCATTTCTGCAACGCCGAGTCCGCGATATTCCTCGGTAAAAGCGTGGCTTTGCTGCATGACGAACGGTTCATTATTGCCTTTCAATGTGACCTTTACCTCACCGCCAAAACTGTTTGGATCTTGAACCGATACGATTCCCATTGTGCCGATCAATGCCACAGCGGGTCTTTCCGGTGCGGTGAAGATGGAATTCGCATCGAACAAGAGATTGCCAATCGTGCCGCGCTCGAGGTGTAGAATGCCAGACATAAGGTTCTCACATTCAATTGGGTATGGCTCGCCGAAATTTTCCAGTGCGAAATTTTTGCGTTCGGGTTTGTGCGTTCGCACCACACCAGAAACTTCTTTCACGGGACCCAAAATGCTAAGCAAGGCAGTGATGTAATAAATGCCCACATCAAAGCCAATGCCGCCGCCAGGTTTGGCAGTGAACGGAAAAGCGCGGCTGAAGATTTCGCTGTCACGGGTCAATACACAATAGCAGGAGGTGATGTCACCTATCATGCCGCTGTCTACTACATAACGAGCCGTCTGAAGGGCAGACCCGAGAAAGGTATCGGGTGCGGCGCCGAGGTAGAGATTTTTTTCGTTGGCAATTTTCACCAATTCAGCGGCATGATCCAATTCAACAGTCATCACTTTTTCGGTATAGACATGCTTGCCTGCTTCGAGCAATTGCTTGATGACGGGATAATGTCCCGTTGGCGCGGTAAGGTTGACCACGATCTCGATCGATGGGTCTGCGAGGATCTCTTCAAAGGTCATTGGCTTGATGCCATACTTTTCTGCCTTGGCTTGCACTTTAGCGGGGTTGCGGTCATAGCCGCCAACCACATCCAGAATCTTAAACTTGTTGATCATTGTGCCGAGGTAGGCGTCGCTGATACCGCCGCAACCGACGAGGGCAACTTTTACAGGTTGGATTTTCATGATTTACTCCTTGAGGCGATAAGATACGAATGCAATCGTGCGATTATCGGGTGCCCACGAATTGACGTTGATGGTTCCCTGTCCGCCAAATAAACTGACGATCGTTTTTGCTGCCCCGCCCTCGGCAGGGATGAGGCGTAGTTCTACATCCTTGTTGGCAGGATGATCGCCCGGTTCCACATCCCCTTTTTTGTAGGCGATGTACACCACCCATTGATTATCGGGCGAGACATGCGGGAACCAACCGTTGGCTTCTTCCTGAACCATATGCGTGGGATTCGAACCATCCGCTTCCATGCGCCAGACTTGCATCAGCCCGCTGCGAACGGAGTTGAACCAGATATATTTTCCATCGGGAGAATATTCGGGACCATCATCGAGACCAGGTAAATTGGTGAGTTGAGTTTCTTCGCCGCCATCAACTGCGATGGTGTAAATGTCATACTGTCCGTTGCGTTCGGCACAGTAGGCAAGACGTTTGCCATCGGGTGACCAGCCGTGCAAATAACTGGGACCCTTCTCTGTCACCAGGCGCGGTGTGCCGCCGCTTAACGGCAGGATATAAATGCGTGATGTCGCATCTTCATTCGTGAAGTGACTGACCGCCAATTCAGAATTATCGGGGGAGAGCACATGGTCATTGTTGCAGTCAATTGCAAAACCCGTGTTGATCTCTTTCACTTCCCCCGTTGCCATCTCGTAGGTGAACATGTGCCCATTGCTGTTGTAAACGAGATGCTTGCTGTCTTTCGTCCAGTTTGGCGCTTCGATGACATGCTCGAACTCTTTCAATACTTTTCGTTCTCCGCTGAATACATCCACTGTCTCAAGGATGCTGAACGTATCCCGTTGGGCGAACCACTGTCGTAAGGTTTCGATGTCCATGACTAGAGTCCCTTCATAAAAAATTTTATGCTTTCAAGATAGGTAGCGAATTGCTCACGCCGAATATTATGTCCCGCGTCAGTAACGTGTGTCACTTGCATATGTGGAATATATGTTTTGAGTTGGGAAATATCTTTATCGCTTGATGCCGCGCCACGCGCTGCTTCGGCGCTGATGAATAAAGTGGGGCAGGTGATTCTCTTGAACAGGTTCGGCAGGTCAATGGAGGTCATATCAGGCGAATCGATCAAGGCTGTGACCTTGGGACTGACTCTGTGCTTGGAATTGATCCACGGCTCGAATTCCGCTTCAGACCACGCCGGGTTCTGTTCCCGGCATTCGGACAGTAACTCTCCCCATGTCTTTCGCTTAATGGAATTGATCCAAGTGATGAATCCGTTCTTGAAGCTTTCATCGCGGGATGTGACTGCAATATTCATCCAGAATGGAGGCGGGTCTTCCAAAAGAATGGCACGCGGCAATGATGGATACATTCCAGCCGCTACAAGTGCAGTGATCGCTCCCATCGAATGTCCCAACAGTATTGGTTGATCCAATTTCAATTCCTGTATCACACCAGCCAATTCTGCGCCAAGGTTTTGAAGAGTGTATCCATTTTCGGGTGCATCTGATTTGCCGTGTCCACGCGCATCGACCATGACCACATCGAAATCTTGAGCAAGCACTTCTGCCACAGGCGACCAACACATTCCATCATCGGTGATGCCATGCGCTAACACAAGTGATGGTTTATTTCCGCCAGTGCGGTAATAATGAATTTTTATTTCATTTACAACAACATGCGAGGAAGTTGGTTTGAACATGTAGAGCCTCACGTGATTTATTTTTTGAGCAAATTAGCAAAGATACGAAATATATTCGCCATGTCCACTTTTGCGGGTTCCAATAACCATTGCACCTGTAAACCATCCATCATCGCAAAAAGCATCACACCCAAAACATCGGCTGATATATCAGTACGAATGTCACCATCTTTTTGTCTTTCAGCAATGATCTTCACCCAGGCTTCCCGTCCGTTGTGATAGCGCTGCGTGAAATATCCGTGCGCAGGATGCTCCGGGGAAATACTTTCTGCTACTAGTAAATTAAATAATTGAATGATGCCTGGGGTGGTTTGGTTCTGCTCAACAAGGTCAGCCGCGACTTGGAGAATATCGTTGTTATTTTTTTGCAGAGCTGCATCTGTTTGTTCTTTATGAATGCGGTCGCGTTCTTTGAGTACTTCCATGAGCAGATGGGTCTTGCTGGGGAAGTGGTGCAAAAGCCCGGGACCCGTTAAGTTGGCGGCTTGGGCGATATCTGCCATTTTTGCACCGCGAAAACCATTCTGTGCAAAGGAATCCATCGCAGAATGGATGATCTTCTCGCGGCTGGCTCGAGTTCGTTCTGCTTGAGTTCGTCTTGTAGTTTTTGCCTGTGACATGTAACGATTATACAGTAACTTACCTTAATTTAAGTAGGTAAGTTTGGTAGAATGGTATTATCTCCATATTTTGAGTAGATAAAACAGTAAAAACCTTGCTTTTTGCTCTTATCAAAACCCTTGACTTGGAGTCGACTCCAAGTGCTACACTGCCATCCGAGGTGCCCTATGAAAATTCAAGAAGTCAGCGAAAAATACAGTCTTTCCGCCGATACCTTGCGCTACTATGAGCGCGTGGGTCTAATCCCGCCAGTGACCCGTACCATGAGCGGCATACGTGATTACAGCGACCTGGATGTGCGCCGCGTTGAATTTATCAAATGTATGCGCAGCGCAGGTTTGCCCATTGAGGTATTGATCGATTACATGGAACTTGTTCAGCAGGGTGACTCGACCAACGAAGCGCGAAAAGACATTTTGAAAGAGCAGCGAGACCAGTTGATTGCCCGTATGACTGAAATGCAAAAGACTCTCGATCTTTTGAATCACAAAATTCAGATTTATGAAAGCAAGATCCTTGAAAAAGAAAAACAGATCAAGTTAGAGGATTGAAGCATGCAAACACGAAAATTAGGAAATAGCGGATTGGAAGTCTCAGCCATGGGGTTGGGCTGTATGCGAATGAGTTTTGGTGACAAGCCGACCGACAAGCAGGAGATGATCGATTTTTTGCATAGCTCAGTTGAGCGTGGTGTGACCTTTTTCGACACGGCAGAAGTGTATGGTCCTTTCACGAATGAAGAACTGGTGGGGGAGGCATTGGAGCCTTTCAAAGGTAAGGTTGTGATCGCTACCAAGTTTGGGTGGAAGCATGGTGATAATGGTCCGCATCCCATTCATGGCATGGATAGTCGTCCGGAGCAGATCAAGCGTGTGGCAGAGGAATCGCTCAAACGATTGCGAGTCGAAGTCATTGACTTGTTCTATCAGCATCGCCCCGATCCTAATGTTCCGATGGAGGATGTTGCAGGCGCGGTCAAAGATCTGATTCAAGCAGGCAAGGTGAAGTATTTTGGTTTGTCCGAATCAAATGCGGATCAAATTCGCGCCGCTCACGCCGTTCAACCTGTTTCAGCGCTTCAAAGTGAATACTCCATCTGGTGGCGTGCCATCGAAGAAAATGGAGTCCTTGCTGCATGTGAAGAACTCGGCATTGGGCTCGTCCCATATAGTCCGCTGGGGCGCGGCTACCTGACGGGCAAGGTGGACGAGAATACGACCTTTGATAAATCTGATATTCGCAGCCGCAACCCGCGTTTCACGCCGGAAGCAATAAAAGCAAATCGAGTTGTAGTGGAGTTGTTGGAAAGCATTGCCAGACAGAAGAATGCTACGCCCGCACAAATTGCCCTGGCTTGGCTGTTGGCGCAAAAACCGTGGATCGTACCCATCCCTGGCTCACGTAAATTGGAACGTCTGGATGAAAATAACGGCGCGGTGAACATCCAATTGACAGCGGACGACCTCGGAGAAATTCGTAATGCGATGGAAAAGATCGTTGTAGTTGGAGATCGATATTAGGTCAACTTGAAAAATGTAAACCTTGAACAGGAATTAATCGCTCTATTGGAGAAAAATAAAAATGCGTGCAACAGTTATGTATGGTGCAGGTGACGTTCGTGTTGAGAATGTGCCTGATGCTCAAATCAAAGAATCAACCGATGCATTGGTGGTCGTCACTCATGCCGCCATTTGCGGCAGCGACCTGTGGCCTTATAAGGGAATGAAGCCCAGCGATGTAGGTCGCCGTATGGGACATGAATTC
>JBEBCV010000097.1:0-11565 GCA_041157505.1 Chloroflexota bacterium
ACTAATACTCCTCCCGTTTGTAATTACGAAGGCTCCGATTACCAGCAATCCTTTTGGGAACAAGGTGGGCGCGCGTACGAAGACAAAGCAGAAGCGATCGCATTAAAACGCATGCTCCCCACGAGCGGAAAACTGATGCTGGAAGTTGGTGCAGGCGCCGGACGCAATACTCCACGCTATGCCGGATTTGAACGCATTGTGGTGATGGATTATTCAACCACCCAACTCGCTCAGGCTCAAGAGAGGCTTGGTCGCTCTGCCAAGTACATTTTCGTCGCTGCTGATGTGTACCGCCTCCCCTTCCGCAATGGACTCTTCGATGGCGCCACAATGATCCGTGTGCTGCACCACATGGCAGATGCGCCCAAAGCGTTGGCACAGATCAAATCCACCCTGCAACCTGGCGCGACCTTCATCCTCGAATTTGCGAACAAGCTCAATATCAAGGCAATTCTGCGCTATTGGCTCGGCAAGCAAGCGTGGAGCCCGTTCACCCTGGAGCCGGTGGAGTTTGTCAAACTGAATTTCGACTTTCATCCTAAAGCCATCCGTCAGTGGTTGGGGTCGCTGGGTTTCAATCTCGAAAAGATATTGACCGTCTCACATTTTCGCCTCGGTTTGTTAAAGCGGTTGATCCCCTCCAGCCTGCTCGCCGCAGTGGACGGTCTCTTTCAGCCTACAGGTGCGCTCTTCCAACTCACACCAAGTGTGTTCGTAAAAGCCGTCCTGCCGGGCGATCCCAATACAGATGTTCCCTTGAATGTCATTGACCTTTTCAAGTGTCCCGACTGCAACAGTGGCGGTCTGCAAGAAAAGACAGATCATGTCCACTGCCCCTCATGTAAGGCGAAGTGGCCGTTTAAAGATGGGATCTATGATTTCAGGGACAAGATGAAATAAAAATCAAAACGCGCTCCAGTTGGAGCGCGTTTTTGTTAGTCTTTCAACAACGGCAAGCGGATGAAGAAAGTGCTGCCGGGGAATTTCTCTTCGTCCTTGCCGGGGCTCTCCACCCAGATGGTACCTTGTAAAGCGCGGACAATGCCGGAAGCAATCGCAAGTCCCAGCCCGGCGCCGCCGCCTTTGTAATTCGTACGGCTGGAGGAATGCAATTGCACCTCACCCATTTGATATAACTTCTCGAAGATGACCTTGTGATGTTCAGGGTCAATACCGATGCCAGAGTCTTTAATGGCGATCTCTGCCATCTTACCTCGTTTGGGATCTTCCACCACCCAGGCGGAGATGTAGATCGAGCCGCCATCGGGCGTGAATTTGATGGCATTAACAATTATTTGATCAAGCGCTTTCTTCACCAATTCTGAATCCGCCAACAGAGGAGGGATCGTTTTGATGGTGTCGTCCAGAGTCAAAGTCAGGTTGCGAGCCGCAAGGTCATCCACATAATCCTTATGAATAAGGCGCAAGATCAATCCCAAACTGACCGATTCAAGATGGGGGATGATGACCTGATTTTCCAATCGCACCACATCCAACATGCTGTTCACGATCTGGTGCAGGCGGTTCGTGCCGCGCAATACACCCTCAACCGCCTCGGAAAGCATGGAATTCGTGCGAATTGTCGCATCATTTTGAAGCATGCCAAGGAAACCCTTGACCACTGTCAGCGGTGTGCGCAATTCATGGGCTGCCACTTGAATGAATGCAGACTTGTTCTTATCGTGCTTCTCCAGCGATTTATAGGCTTCATTCAATTCCGTCGTGCGTTCGGAGACCATCCGCTCCATCATTTGGTTGATGCCAGTCACTTCATGATAGAGACGCGCATTTTCCAATGCCACAGTCGCTTGCGATGCAAACGTAGTCGCCAACAGGCTGTCATCTTCGGTAAAGGATTGTGCCGCGCGGCTGACCAGCAAGAGACCTACAACGTTTTCTTTCAAATGCAAGGGCACACCCATCCAGGAGAGGTCACGAGGAAGCCAATCAGGCTGTGTCCAATTCTGTACACCATTTACGTCACTTACTACAACAGTCTCGCCTTTGCGAGAAACGGTCGTATAAAAATCATTTCCTTTCAACCCCAAGCCGAACGAAGACATATCCATCCCTTGCGGCATACCACGATGTGCTTGAATTTGCGGCTCACCATTTACGTCTTCCATGAAAAGCACACCGCGATCATAAGGGAGGGTTTGGCTCAACTGATCAAGGATCTGTTCTGGCAGCTGTTCTACATTCTTCAAGGAGGAAAGTTGGCGCATCGAACGCGCCAACGCCTCAGCCCTGCGACGTCGTTCCTGCTCCGACGCATAAAGTTGATCCACCTCGCGCTTTGCCTGCTCACGTTGGTTAACCAACATGGTACGCAAAAGCGCGCTCGAAAGCAGATTGCGCACACGGACATAAATATCCCAATCGTCCGGTCCCAATTCCACCCACATAAAACCAAAACGATTGCTTGCCAGCGAAAGCGGCATGACCACTGCATCATATCGGCGTTTCTCTGGTGTCTTGCCGCGCGGCACCAGCCGTCCCGTGGCGAGGCGTGAACTATCGTCTGGCATGGTGAAATGTTTATCGTCGTATTGCATCAACAAACGATAGCTTTGAGGCGGCGGAGAAGAAATAGAACCCGGTGCCTCATCAGTCTCGCCGTAGTACATCACATACCAATGGTCAATGCCAAGAATTGGAAAATGCTTTGCAATGGCATCTCCAATGTCATCAAAAGAGACTGCCGATGCCATTGAAAAACTGAAGTTATTGAGCAGTTCTTCCTGTTTTACGAATTGAAGCCTGTTATATGCCTGCGCCCGTTGGGAAAGTTCGCCCACCAACATGCGCACCTGCTGAAACAAGTTCTCTGCTCTCAGTGTGGTGGTCGTACTTGATATCCCTCCCAAGGCATACTTGCGGAAGGTGGACATGACATTCTGCCAGGAATAGAAATCATAGCCATGGCGTTGAAGGATCTCGACCATGCCTTGAACGGTCTTAAGGAAGGCATCGCTTTTTTCGGTCTCGCGTAAACTGGAAAGGAAGGTATCCCACGCATTTCCAAAATTTTCCACATAGTCTGCACGATTTGGAGTGTTCTCAGGCACACCCGCAGCTGCCAACAAGGCGTTGATGGCTTTCACGCGCTTGTTTTCCAAGCGTCCTGTATGCGCCACTTCACGCGGTAGAACGATCGCACGATGGATGCTGTCTGGCAGACAACCGCAAGACCAGCGAACCACCATACTGGACGATATCAAGTTGATATCATCAACTTCTTCACCATTGATGCGCTTTAAGAGCAGATTGAACGCTTTTACACCCGCATCATAAAAGGATTGCCGTACGGTCGTGAGCGGCACACCCATCGACCGCGACTCACTGACATCGTCGAACCCAGTGACTGCGATCGTATCTGGCACTGATATTCCGCGCTGCTGCAATGCTTCGAGCACGCCAAATGCCATACGGTCATTCGAAGCAACGATCGCCTGCACGGTCATACCGCGTTCATCGAGCAATGTACGCACGGCTGCACGTCCACTTTCGGGTGAGTAATCCCCTTCCAACTCCAAATGGTTATCGAAGCGGATGTTATGTGATTTCAATTCATCTAGAAAAGCATGGTAACGCTGGTCGGCTTCCACTTGCCCCACAGGTCCGCGAATAAAAGCAATGCGCTCGTATTTATGTTCTTCGATCAAGTGGCGCACAATGGCGCGCATGCCCCCATCGTTATCTGCAATAACTGCAGGCACATTCTTCATCGGAATGGCAAAAGATGCCACTGGCATTGGTGCAATATAATCAAAAAACTTTTGAAGTTCGTCTCTTGTTAGTCCGTGCGCAATATCAGCAGAAAGCAACACGCCAGCAAACTGTTCAGGATCGATCAGGTCATACAAACCATATGAACGTCCATCCGATGTTTGGATGGCAGATGGTTTTCCTCCCACAAAACTAACTACATTGAATTCCACCGCGCGGGCCGAATCCAACACACCCGCCATAAACTCACTTCCCCACACTCGGCTAAGTTGTGCGCCAAGAACGGCAATGGTCTTTCGCCTGTCTAAAAGGTTTCCGCTCTGATTCGTCATGGAATAACAAAATTATAAGTCATGATGGTATGGGCGAAAATTGCAATTTTGCAAGACGATTTTCAACTTAAACAAATAGACAGTCCCTTTTATGGGACTGTCTATTTGTTTTAAAAATTTTATCGGATCTCGATCTGATAGGTTGCCAACTCACGAGTAAAGCGAGTTGTTCCTGTTACGACCAGGTATACCGTTTCACCAGACTGCAACGACACAGCGATCTCAGCCGTCTGGTCAGGGTTGACAGGGACCATGGTGACATTATCATCGCCGGTCTTGATAAGTGCCAGCTTGAAGGTCTGAGGAAGCACGTTCTGGACTCGCACAAACCCTTCCGCCACCCAGCCGCCATCATCCGCTTCAAAATCGGACGAATAGCCTGCTGCATCGACCTTGACATCATCTACCATGAAGCCTTCTCCATTGACCGCTGCATCCGTGATGTATTCAAAACGGACGAAGACCTTCTTGCCCGCGTAATCAGAAAGGTCAACCTTTTCTTCGGTCCAATCATTCGTCACGCCGGTGTAACCCCAGCCATAGGAATTTCCGCTTGGGTCGGTGCCCCTGCCGGAAGGCGTGGTGAGGATCTCCCACGTCTCGCCGTCTTCAGAGACTTCGACATAGACGTAATCCCAATCCTCTTCGATATCGAACCAGGTGCGGAAGGATAGTTCAACAGGTCCGCTTACGCTGGTGAGATCGAATTCACGTGTGAGGGTCATGTTCGACTCGTCGCCCTTGTTCGACCAATAAGCGTAATCACCAGAATAGGGGTCAGCAGGCAGCAGCCCGGTCACGGTTGAGGCGGTGAAGTTGATGGTAAAGTCTCCGGCGCACTCGATGGCAATATAGTCCACACCGTATTGATGAACAGAGCGAAGAATCGGTTCCTGAGGGCAGTTATAGATCGTTTCTGTCGCTGAGGCGCGGCGGGCAGCCGGATAGTTGTTGTACACATAGCGTCCATCCGCAATGGATGGGTCGAGCAGCAAATTCGTCAACGCCCAATCCATGAAGAAATCATCAGCTGTGATGGGCTGCCCGGTCAACGAGTCAGTGGCGCCAACTTGCTGCAAGACATCATCCACACTATCAAGACCATTGGCAGGATCTTTCACGAGCGCTTGAGTCGCTTCTTCCCCAAATCGATCAAGGAAGTACGCCATGAAAAGGAAGCCTGCCCCATAATGCGGTGACGTGGCGTTCTGATCGTTTGGCCAGTCGTTCAATTGCAGGTCGGGGTCAGAGATGTAAAGGGAATCGAAACCGCCTGTCTCATATCCATTGAGCAAAACTGCCAATTCAGAAGAACCTTCGTTCAACCACGAAGTTTCATTCAGGTCATTATTCCAATGGATCATGTGTTGGAACTCATGTGCCAATACCGCATAAGCATAATCGCCGCCGAGCGGAGTGTTATCAGCATTGAACAGGAACATTTCATGTGCATTCGAAAATTCCTGGATCATTGGGTGCGTGGAATCGGAGGAGGAGAAATATCCGGCAACTGAGAAACCCAACCCGCGAGAATACAAAATATAAATATGTTCATCCCCATCGATGCCGGGCGACCACTCACTGCCGAAGAACTCACGATTGGTGGGGTACATTTGATTTTCAAACGTATCCACCAACTGCTTCATTTCACCTTCGTCAATATCCAAATCATCCTGCACCCAGAAATAAACGTGTGGGGTGATGTAGCGCAGTGTGGCTGCCACTTCATTGTTCTCATTCGTATCGAGGTCATGTACCCAGAAATTCTGTTGTTCTCCTACGGAGCGCGGAGATGCCGAAATTGCCATCACTTCAGGTACGCCACATTTTCCATCAAGTCGACATGCCAACACACGCGGATCATTCTCAGGGACGATGGTGTTCTCCAACGTATCCCTTGTTTCAGTTGAGATCGAATCCACCGGAGGTCGAACAAGTTCAATAGCTCCATCAGGCTGAGCCGGGTTGTTATCCGGCAAAATGGGGTCACCAAAGATCTGAATGTCTTCAGGGGAGCCGGATTGCGCCAGGGTGAAATAGGCATAACCACCAATACCCAATGCCAGTAAACATAAACAGCACAACAGGACGGCAACACCCACTATGACTCCCGTCATACCGCCAGATGATTTATTTTCAAGATTATCCATAAACATTCCTCTCTCTCTAAAAAGATTGCACGATGATACACCTAACTTCTGAAATTCGGATTAGGACTTTCGGGCGAGAAAATAAAACAGCGCGGGGTTTATCCCGCGCTGTTCGTTGTTATGCATCGACTTCGTGCTTGGATTTCTTTTTCTTCGCTGGAGCAGATGTACTAAAGACGATCTTGTTCTCCTGCTTATCCACATCGACAACGACTTCGGCTCCATCTTTGAACTTGCCACCGAGTAACTCCACAGAAAGCGGACTCTCCACATACTTCTGGATCGCTCGTCGCAGAGGACGTGCCCCAAATGCCGGGTCGTAGCCTTCTTTAGCCAGCCAGGAACGGGCAGCATCGGTAAGTTGAACGGTGATGTTATGGTCATTGAGGCGGTCTTGCACTTCCTTCATTTGCAAGACAACAATGTGTTCCATCTCTTCAATCGAGAGCGGCGAGAACATGATGATCTCATCAATGCGGTTGAGAAACTCAGGGCGGAAGGCAGCCTTGAGCGCCTTGTCGATCTTATCGTGCGCTTCGCGGTCAGAACTATCTGCCTTGCCGGGTAAAAAGCCCAGGGTGCCGCCTTTTCTCACGTATTCAGTACCCAGGTTCGAGGTCATGATGAGAACCGTATTTCGGAAGTCCACCACGTTGCCCTGACCATCGGTGAGGCGTCCGTCATCCAATATCTGGAGAAGGGCATTCCACACTTCGGGGTGAGCTTTTTCAATTTCATCAAAGAGCACTACGCGATAGGGTCTGCGGCGGACGGCTTCAGTGAGTTGACCACCTTCTTCGTAGCCGACATATCCGGGAGGGGCGCCGAAGAGACGCGAGACGGTGTGCTGTTCGCGATATTCAGACATATCCACACGCACCATCGCATCTTCATCATCGAACATGAACCAGGCGAGGGCTTTGGCGAGCTCGGTCTTACCAACACCGGAAGGACCGATGAAGATGAACGAACCGATGGGACGAGCCGGATCTTTCAGACCAGAACGCGCACGGCGAATCGCATCAGACACGGCATGAATGGCTTCTTCCTGACCAATGATGCGTTCATGCAAACGCGCTTCCATGTGGAGAAGTTTTTCAGACTCGGTTTCGAGCATCTGCGTAACAGGAATGCCCGTCCACTGATGCACAACTGCGGCAATATCATTCACATCCACTACTTCATCGAGGTGATGTTCAGCTTCCCAATGATCGCGCTTCGAAGTGTATTCATGATCAAGGCGCAGACGTTCAGCTTTCTTTTGTGCAGCGCGTTCGTAATCACGCTCCAAACCAGCCTGCTCTTCTTCCGCAGAGAGTTTATCGATCTCAGTTTTCAATGCTTTGAGATCAGGCGGCATGGAATATAAAGCCACACGCAGTTTCGCTGCGGCTTCATCCATCAGGTCAATGGCTTTGTCTGGCAGGTGACGGTCTGTCACATAGCGTTCAGAAAGATGAGCAGCAGCGGTCAAGGCTTCATCCGAGAAGCGGACCTTGTGATGCGCTTCGTATCGGTCGCGCAAGCCATGCAGCATTTTGATGGTATCTTCCACACTTGGCTCTTCCACATAGATCGGCGCAAAGCGACGTTCAAGCGCGGCGTCTTTTTCAATGTGCTTGTGATATTCATCCAGGGTAGTTGCGCCAATGGTCTGTAACTCACCACGTGCCAGGGCAGGTTTGAGCATGTTGCTCGCGTCCATCGCACCTTGAGCGGCTCCTGCACCGACGACGGTATGCAACTCGTCGATCATCAGGATGACATCACCCTTCGCACGCTGGACCTCTTCCATCACAGCCTTGAGACGTTCTTCGAACTCGCCTCTAAATCTGGACCCGGCGATCATGGCACCCAGATCGAGCGCCACTACACGTTTGCCTGAAAGGATCTCCGGCACATCATTGGTGGCGATCTTTTGTGCCAAACCTTCAGCGATGGCAGTTTTACCCACGCCTGCTTCACCGATCAGAACGGGATTGTTCTTGGTACGGCGGGACAAAATCTGTATGAGACGCATGATCTCATTATCACGACCGATGACCGGGTCAAGCTTGCCTTCACGCGCCAGTTGAGTCAGGTCGCGTGAATATTTCTCAAGGGTTCGGTATCGTGTCTCCGCCTGTGGATCGGTCACACGCTGACCACCACGCAAGTCCTGAATGGCATCGTACACACGGTCACGCGTCAGACCCGCAGACTCCAAAATACGAGCCGCAGGGGTATTGCGTTCGGTCAGGATCGCTAAAAAGATATGCTCGGTTGAGATGTATTCATCTTTGAGGCGGTTGGCTTCTTCATTGGCAAGGTCAATGATCCGCTTAACACGCGGGGTAATGAATATCTGCCCTGCTCCGCCGCCAAAAATATTCGCTTTGGGGCTGGCACGCAGGGTCGCATCCAGACGTTCGGTCAACGCCTGAGCGCTGACATTCAGTTTTTCCAAAATTTGGGGAATCACTCCACCGGGTTGTTCGATCAAAGCCAGCAGGATGTGTTCTGTATCGATCTGATTATGCCCATAGCGTTGGATGATCTCCGCGGCGCGTTGGGCGGCTTCCTGTGCTCTCTCTGTAAAACGGTCAAATCGCATCATAGGGGGTATCCTCCAGGCAGACCATAGACACGAACCACAGACCATGTTTTATGGTCTATTGCCCATTATCCATCGTCCACCTAATGGAGGCATTATAACAAACGCCGCATCGGCGCATTGTCAGTATGGCGTAAGAGGAGTGTTAGATTTTGACATTTTTTTCATTTTGCAGGTTGTATTAGGGAAAAAATGCCTGTAACCAATCATCAATAAAGTAAGTCTCCCACCCCTCACTTTTTAAGGTCCCTGAGTGAAGGGAATAGACTATTATTATCCTAAAGAATAACCCTTTAGAAAAACAGGAGACCCTATGAAACGTTTTATTCCATTCATCTTTATATTAATGATTACCCTTCAAGCTTGTGGTGGAAGCGCCCCTACAGAAGAAACCACATCTGAAACTCAAGCCACCACAGCAGAGGAAGCTGCCATCACAGAAGCTGCTCCAGCAACCGCAGAACCTATTGTTCATGTAGATATTCCCACAGAAGGAACGGTATCGCGGGCATCAGCTCATGATAATGAAGAAAGCACCAATTCCGGGAACAAGGATGTGATCTTTGGTGATGATTTTGGGAACAACCGTTTTGAACGTCCCTTCACAGCCAATGACATGGTCTACCTGCCAGATCTTGATATTGTAGATTTCTCCATCACCAGTGATGACACCTTTTTTTACATCCGCATCGACCTGGTAGGGCTTGATCTTGCCAGCCAAACCCTGACAGGCTTCTACGGTGTGGAATTGGACAAGAACGGAGATGGTCGCGCTGAGATCTTTCTTGTAACCCAGCCGCCATACAAAACTGAATTCACTGCTGAGAATGTCTATCTTTTTATCGATGCAAATGGTGATGTAGGCAGTGACCAAGCTGCAGCGCCCGATGCCGCTAATGGAGATGGGTTTGACTCCCTACTCTTTGACCTGAACAATGGCATTCACCCTGAAGACCCTGATCTGGCATGGGTACGTTTTATCGATGACACCAAACCAGCCGTGGAGATCGCATACAAAAAATGGCTTTTCAAAGACGGTAACGAGAACTTTATGTGGAGTGTTACCGCAAATGACTCTTTTATCGACCCCGCTCAATACAACTTTCATGATGTGATCACCGAAGCAGAGGCGGGATCACCGACGAAATCCAACCCCAATTACCCCATCAAATTACTTGCTGCCATGGACAATACCTGCCGTGTTCCATTTGGTTTTCAAGCAAAAGGGAACGAACCATTGGGATGTTCGGTAAATAACATACCGCCTGAACCAGAAGAAGAGATCGATTTCTGTACACAATTTCCATCTGCTTGCGAGCGTCTACCTGCCCCGCCTGCGGTTGAACAATTCTTTGATGATAAATTTGTCGAGATCAAATAAGATGATCAACAATGTGTGAGATAAAAAACACGGACAGTGGACTGTCCGTGTTTTTTATCTAATTTCTGAAAGTAATCAATGGCTATTTTTGTACACATCCCACAAAATGATGGACCCGGCACTGGCTACATTCAACGAATTGACCGCCCCCTCCACTGGGATACTGACCACATAATCACATAAATTCTTGAGTGCCACGCTCATGCCTTTGGCTTCATTTCCTAAAACGACTGCAATGGGACGCGCGAGTTTATGGCTCATCAAAGAAACATCCCCGGTTGAATCGGTGCCGACGACACGCAGCTGATTTGTCTTCTTCTGTTCCGCGATCCACGCCTCAAATTCTGGCATGGACTGGATGTTGACGATCTTTGAATGGAAGATACTTCCCAAACTGGACCGTATCACCTTCGGGTCATACACATCCACACCATGACCGATCAGCAGGATCGCATCCACCCCAAACGAATTCGCCGAGCGGACGATGGAGCCGAGATTGCCCATATCACTAGGGCGGTCAAACACCAACACGAAGGGTTTGGCAGGTAATTTCAAGTCGCTCAGATTGAGAAAATCCACTTTGGCGGTGATGACGATCTCCGACGGTTCGTCCCGGTCGCACAGGGATCTATATAAATCAAAAGACATCTCTATGATCTTCGCATTGGGCTGACTGCGAATCAAATATTTCGACCAGGTAGAGAGCTTTTCAACATCTACAGTGATGATACGAGTGATCTCCATCTCGGCACTGACCACCTGTTTGATAGACTCGATCCCCTCCACAAAAACTTCCTGTGCCTTGTGCCGCTTCGTGCGGTTCAACTTTAGGGCTTGGATGATCTGGTATTCCGCGTTTTCCACGCTGATGGTTAGTTTAGGCATGAGGATATTTTACAAGCAAAAAGCCTCATTGCAGAATACCAATATGGCTAAAAGGAGCTGTAAATGTGGGAAGACGGAGGAGTATCCAGACTGGTCTACAGATCACCAGGGGTTGCGCAGCTCATGTCTTCTACTCTCCAGCAAAGAAGCTGTTTTCATCTCAAACTCCAACAGTGAATGAATTTTGATGAATTCCGGGTCTTTCAGCAAAATATTGGCAAGAGAGTTCAACATAATCTCGCTTCCAATTTCATTGGAGAAGAAAACCACCCCTTCAGTATATTTGAAGAAAAATTGGTTCATGGTTGTCCCTGCCAGAAAGGTGGCAACAGCTTCGTTCTGCAACATAGGATCAAAGACGTTTGCCACTTCTTTAACAGTAGGAAGTCCAAGTTTTAATGCAATGGCCAGTGCTGCAAAACTGCCCAACAAATTCTCTTCAATAGGTTGATCGAAAACAACCCCGCCAGAGGCGCGTAATTTTGCCTGCTCCGC
>JBEBCV010000098.1:0-6874 GCA_041157505.1 Chloroflexota bacterium
AATCCCTAAATATGTCGAAAAATATCTAATTCCATCCTGCCAACTCATTGCATCAGGCAGGTGATCAACCGGACTAATGATTGCGAATAAAAGGAAATTTGAAAAAACATTTGCATAATTCCCAATATTCAAGAAGTTCGTAATAGAAGCCCAATCTGCAGCATAATTTTTCATATTGTTAAGGAAATTTGGGCCAAACACAAGATAATTGACCGTTCCAATGATCAGAATGCCTATTAGAATATTTATCGCTGCAATAAATAGCCATTTTTTGAAATTAAATTTTTGGATCATTAAGAATAAATGGATCCCCATTAAAGAAAGTAAAGGATAGTTATATAAGGCGGCAATTCCTGCCAAAAGGGATAATAATATCGAATCCTGCCACTTCAAATTTTCTGAAACTGAAAGAAAAGCCAGTAGATATAACCCTATAAGCAAATTCGACATTTGATATGTTTCAGGGATGCCATATATAACAAGTATTGAAAAACTGGACATAAATAACAACACAACAAGAAATGATATCCCTTGAGACACCTTCAATTTTTTCATCAAGATATAAATTAATAGCAAATTCAGACCAGCCAGCAAAGCGTAAGTCATCCGAATAGATCGGGAATAAGAGGCAAAGGGCAATGTGTTAAAAAAATTGACAATAGGAGATAACGTAGGCATGAACAGGACATGCTTTTGCATATCTTCCATAAAATTTATTGTCTGTAAAGCTTCTACAGTATCCTGTACATCAGCTCCAAACACAATGTTGTCTTGAAGAGGAATTATCCCTGCCAGGTAACGCTGGATAAAATAGAAAAACAGCATTCCTATTACAAAGACCACCCAAAGGGATGCATCTTTTTTAATATTTTCTGCTGTCTTATCAACATACTTAATTAGCGTATTGGGAGAATTATCTATTTGCATAATTATTTATCACGACCAAGGTAGCATTCCCAAATAGTATTTGGAAATAAAGAATTTGTAACTAGTGGATAGTCCACAAATTACTAATCTATAGATATCCTATAAAACCTCTCTCGTAAATTAGGGAAAGTATGTATGCAAATTTCTCTAAAGGATTCAACCTAATCAGCCCCTAACTTAATATTAAACACTGACAAGCCTATACAAATCTATAAATGATTAAGAATCTTTATTTTGTCTACCTACCTCGTGTTTGACACAAGTGAATAGACAGGTAAGGGTGAGGGTCCCACTTGGTATTAAAAAGAACACACCTCCAAACCTTAGTTTGGAGGTGTGTATTGTTCACTTTCAAGTAATTTTTTATTTATTATGCAGTAATACTCTGGTTATATAACTGCTGTTTGATCGAGACGATATCCTGTTCCAAACGGCGGTCAGCATGCATTTGTTCTTTGATCTTCTCGTATGCAGACATGACAGTTGAATGGTCACGCCCTCCAAGGACTTCGCCGATCTGGGGGAAAGAGATTTTCGCTTCTTCACGCAGGAGGTACATGGCGATCTGGCGCGGCAATGCCACCTCTTTGGTGCGGTCACGACCAAGCAGTTTTTCGGAGGTGAGACCAAACTTGCGGGCGACCAAATCCACTACATGAGCAGGTTCAATGTCTGCGCGGGAGGGCATGAGGTCGGCTAAGGCAACTTCGACGAGGTTGGGCGTGAGAGAGGCTCCGCTCAGGTCCGCGTAGGCAATGATGCGGTTGAGAGCGCCTTCGAGTTCACGGATGTTCGACTGCACCCGCTGGGCAATGCTTTCGAGGATTTCGTCCGAGATCTGACGACCGGTGCGCTCCGCTTTGGAGCGCAAAATGGCGAGACGGGTCTCAAGGTCGGGAGCCTGGATATCGGCGGTTAAGCCCCACTCAAAGCGGGAACGCAGGCGTTCTTCGAGAGTAACGAGAGATTTCGGGGAACGGTCGGACGAAACGATGATCTGCTTGTCCTGACCGTGCAGAGTGTTGAAGGTATGGAAGAATTCTTCCTGTGTCGATTCCTTCCCAGCGATGAATTGAATATCATCGATCAGCAAGACATCGGCAGAGCGGTATTTCTCGCGGAAGGCTTGGGTGGTGTGGGTACGAATGGCGGCAATCAGGTCGTTGGTGAATTCTTCAGAAGACACATAGAGGACATTCAATCCGCTGGCGTGACAGGCATTACCGATGGCATGCAAAAGGTGGGTTTTGCCGAGTCCCACGCCTCCATACAGGAAGAGCGGGTTGTATGCACGAGCCGGTTTTTCTGCCACTGCCTGACAAGCCGCATGTGCAAGGCGGTTGCCTGAACCTACAACATAGGTATCGAATGTGTAACGGGGATTAAGCGTCACATGGCGGGGTTTTGGTTCCGGCGGGGTGATCTCTATGGAAGCAGGAGCAGCATCAAGGTCAGCAGAGGAAGCGCTTTCTTCCGAT
This sequence comes from Chloroflexota bacterium, assembly GCA_041157505.1. GTDB lineage: Bacteria > Chloroflexota > Anaerolineae > Anaerolineales > Villigracilaceae > Villigracilis. The sequence goes on from JBEBCV010000098.1 coordinate 2,406, forward strand.
TGGGAAACAATAAATTTTACAGAGACCTTCGAATTCAATGTATCGATCAAAAGTTTGTTGACGGTGGTCGCCAGGCGGCTATCAAGCCAGTCACGCGCGTACGCGTTGCGAACACCAACAGTCAACATCCCGTTCTCATATGCAACGGGACGAGTATCGCGCACCCATGTATCGAAGGATGCGCGCGGCATATCCATTTGGAGTTGTGCAAGGACGGTTTGCCATGCTTGCTCAGCGTTCATAGACGTTCCTCAATGTACAAAAATTTTGTCTTGCTTGTTTTTTGCGAAGATGAAACTAACCCGCCTCACTAGCGGCTTCTATTTCCATCCATGTTTTGTCAAGTATCCTTTAGGGATTGCGGATGTCGATCGAACAGGCAAACATCCGTTATATCAGCGTGGTCATATTCTAGCAGAACATTTACATCTGTAACAGTCGTTCAACCTACGCTAAGTTAAAAAAAAGGTTTTTTTTAAGATTGATGTATCTTAAAGAATCGCAATTAATTCCTTTTCATATTATTGATATTGTAGAACAAGCGTTTCAGCCAAGAACGCCCCTGCCTGTCCAACCACCCCCCATATATGGGTATTTGAGTGCTTTTGGGCATGAGGATGGCATATCTATCTTAAAAAATCATAATGCAAAACTTCTTCGAATCAAAAAGTGTGAAACACGAGTTTTTGTGATTCACTCAGCAATGTTTCAGCAACTCTGACGATTCATTGCTTGATACCACGTGGAACCCATACAAATACTGTCGTTCCTTCACCAGGAACCGATGTTATATCGATATCACCACCTGATGAACGCGCACGAGTCTGCATATTTGCAAGACCATGACCAATAAAAGATGACATTTCATCGGTGTTGAAGCCTTTACCATCATCATGGATCTCGATCAATGCACGATCTTCTGTTGTCCAAAGAGAAACTTGCACACTTTTTGCCTTGGCATGCTTGGCAGCATTGGCTAAAGCTTCCTGACATATATGGAAAAGAGCCAATGATTGTGTTTGAGTTAACTCTTTGAGGTCTGAATCGGGCGGCATATAGTTGACTTCAGAGAAAGTATTGGCACGGTATTCAGCAATTAATCGTTTAATTCCGCTCATTAAACCGTCTGTACCAAGTTGACGAGGTCTTAGATCGAGAATATAGGCACGTAGATCGCGAATTGCTTGATTTAAACCATCAATAGCATGGTCAATTTTCTCCTTCGCAGCAACGGCGTCTTCATCTACTAGGAGTTTTGTACCTTCAAGCGCAAGCCCAACACCATAGATCGATTGAATAATGCCATCATGCAAGTCCATGCCAATGCGATTGCGTTCTTCCAACACGGCTAATCGACGTGCATTGACATGCAAACGAGCATTTTCAATGGAAAGTCCCGCCCAAGCGCCCACCGCTGTGAGCATTTGCACACTTCGATCTTCAAATGGTGACTTGGAACGGGTTGCGATACTCATCACACCCATAACCCGTTCGCCAGAAACGAGCGGAATGCTCAAAACTTGATGGAATCCAGCTCGAACCACTGCTTCTCGTAAGAAGTTGGGGTCATTTGCCAGATCAGTGCAAATAAGGGGACGGCATGTTTCAGCAACAACACCAGGATACCCATCCCCTATACGAAAGATATTCTGGGTCCAGAAGGCTTCAGCAGCTTGTCCGCGATGCAGCATCATGCGTAAGGTGGTCTTGTCTTCCTCCAAGAGGAAGATCTCGCCAGCTTCCACCTTCATATAGTTCATCACAAGCCCGAGCGTTTTGTTCAGAATCTCGTCCAGTTCCAGGCTCGAGGTTAAAGTGGAGGCGATATCGTTCAAAAGGGACATATCCACATTGCGGCGAGTCAGAGCTGCGTCACGTTCCTTCATCTGGTCAATGAGGCGCGCGTTCGCAATGGCTGTGGCTGCATATGTGGCCAGCATTTGGATGATCATTTCATCATCCGGTGAGAATTCATCCGCTTCGATCTTTTCGGTCAGATAAATTTGCCCGATCTGTCCTTCAGTCGTTCGGATCGGAACCCCCAGAAAAGAAACCATTTTCGGGTGATGATTTGGAAAACCAACAGATTTTGGATGCTCGTGAATGACCGGAACCCGTAACGGTTCTTCGGTATCCATCAATTCTCCCAACAACCCACGTCCCACCGGAGGGTGGGAGATGCGTTTAATTGCATCATGAGTAATGCCAACAGAAATGAATTTTTCCAATTTCCCCTTGGAATCTAGAACACCCAAGGCTGCGTACCGGGCGCCCGCCTGTTCGCAGGCTGTGGCGGCAATACGCTCCAATAAGGTTTCAAGGGAAACATCTTTCACCAGCTCAAGGCTGGCACGGTGGAGCGCAAATAGACGTTCCTGTAATTGCTCGCGGGTGAGTAACATCCAAACTCCTCGGCTTGGATTATATAACCAATTTCAGTTGTTTGATAGAATTTGGGAGCAGGCAAAATCTAGAATAGGAAACATTATGACCACCTCCCGCATCTCCGGTTTTTACAATATGACCATCGAAGAGCGCCGTCAAAAAATTGCAGACGCCGCGGCTCTTACCCCGCCCGATCTTGGGGCGTGGATCTCAGGCGGAATCTCCGCCGATGCTGCCGACCACATGATCGAAAATGTAGTCGGTATGCACAGCCTGCCCTTGGGCATTGCCCTGAATTTTATGGTGAACGGCAAAGATGTGCTTGTGCCGATGACGCTCGAAGAACCTTCCGTAGTTGCAGGCGCGTCTTTCATGGCAAAGCTTGCCCGTGCCGGCGGCGGCTACCAAGCCACCACCACCGACCCGCTCATGATCGGACAGATGCAAGTCATCAATGTCACTAACCTAAATGAAGCCAAACTTAAGATCTACGAGAAAAAAGCCGAACTCCTCGCCGAAGCGGATTCGATCGACCCCATCCTCAAAAAATTCGGCGGTGGCGCAAGAGACTTGGAAGTACGCATCTTCAACGACTCCCCCATTGGCGGATTTCTAGTCGTTCATCTTATTTATGACGTCCGCGATGCGATGGGAGCGAACGCAGTCAATACCGCTTGCGAACGTCTCGCACCAAAGATCGAAGCCATCACCGGTGGGAAAGTGCATTTACGCATTCTCTCCAACCTTGCAGACCGACGCATTGCCCGTGCACGCTGTACCATCCCAGTGAACGAATTGGCATTCGACAACTTCTCCGGCGAACAAGTCCGTGACGGCATCATCGCTGCCTACGCCTTCGCCGCAGTAGACCCATACCGCGCCGCCACACACAACAAAGGCATCATGAACGGCGTGGACTCGGTCGTCATCGCCACTGGTAACGATTGGCGCGCTATTGAAGCAGGTGCGCATGCCTACGCCGTGAAAAATGGACATTACACCTCCCTCTCCACCTGGGGCAAAGATACAGAAGGCAACCTCGTCGGTACTCTCGAAATGCCGATGGCTGTCGGCATCGTCGGTGGGGCAACCAAGGTTCACCCGGCGGCACAGGCAGCAGTCAAACTCATGGGTGTTAAGACCGCCAATGAGCTGGCTGAGATCATCGTCTCGGTTGGCTTGGCGCAGAACATGGCAGCCTTACGCGCCCTTGCTACCGAAGGCATTCAACGCGGACATATGTCGCTGCATGCTCGTCAGGTTGCAATCGCGGCTGGGGCAAGCGGCGATCTGGTTGAGAAGGTCGCGGCGCAGATGGTGGTGGAGAAGGTCGTGCGCATTGACAGAGCAGAAGAATTGCTGAAGTTATTGAGTGGCAAATAGAATAATGTCATCCTGAGCGATAGCGAAGGATCTCTACCACTGCATGGAGTCTTGCTAATCCACTGTAGAGACACTTCGCTCCGCTCAGTGTGACAAACGGAGACCAACATGGATATCGAAGCTGTAATTGAATTCACGCAACGCATCGTCCGCCAGCAGAGTTTGTCTGGCGAGGAAGGCGCGGTCACGCAAATCGTCGTGGACGAGATGAACGCTCTCGGCTTCGATAAGGTTTGGGTCGACAAATACGGCTCCGCCGTGGGAGTGATCCGCGGGGCGCAGGCGGGGAAGACTCTGCTTTTTGATGCGCACACCGATACGGTGGGAATCGCTCCCGGGTCCGTCTGGACTCGCGCCCCTTTCGGCGCCGAAGTCACGGACACTCACATGTACGGGCGCGGCGTGATGGACATGAAAGGCTCGCTCGCAGCGATGATCCATGCGGCAGCGAGTGTAGATAGAAGCAAACTCGCCGGGACGGTGGTTATCTCCGCTTCGGTTATGGAAGAAGTGTACGAAGGCGGCGCGCTCAAAGCTGTGATGGATGAAGTGAAGCCGGATTATGTCGTCATCGGCGAAGCGACCCAGCTCAACGTTGCACGCGGCGGGCGTGGACGGGCAGAGATTCATCTCGAAGCGATCGGCAAACCCGCACATTCATCGTCACCGCAATTGGGTGTGAATGCTGTGCATCTGATGAC
>JBEBCV010000099.1:0-5056 GCA_041157505.1 Chloroflexota bacterium
TGGCAGCATTTCACGTTCTTCTTCACGGTAGATCAGGTTGAGGTGGTTCTGCATGGAGACGAAACGAGTCCAGCCATGTTTTTCCGCCACATGCAATGCCTTTTGGAATTGCCACGCGAACATGGCAGAAGCGCCAATGTAACGAACTTTACCCGCACGTATCACATCGTTCAACACTTCCATCGTTTCTTCGATGGGAGTTTCATAATCCCAGCGGTGAATTTGATAAAGGTCAACGTAATCTGTGCCCAGCCGTTTTAGGCTGTTGTTGATCTCGCTCAAAATCGCCTTGCGTGACAATCCCCCACCGTTCGGCTTGTCGTTCATTTTGCCAAACACTTTGGTGGCAATGACAACCTCATCACGTTTGGCATAATCCTTCAAGGCGCGACCGAGAATTTCTTCGCTTACGCCATAAGCATAGACGTTGGCTGTATCAAAAAAGTTAATTCCCAGTTCAAGCGCCTTTTTCACGATCTCGCGGCTGCCCGCTTCATCAAGCGCCCACGTGTTGTGAACCCATCCCTCTGCGGAGCCAAAGCCCATGCAACCAAGGCAGATACGTGAGACATTCATCCCAGTGTTTCCCAAACGAGCATATTCCATGAGATTCTCCTTTTATTTGTTTTCAATTCGCAGGTCGGTAAAAAATCCTTCTGTTCCAACATCCACCCATAGTCCAATACCGCCTGAATGATCCGCGCCATGTTTGAGATCGTTCACAACCAATACAGGCTGACTGCTTTCGTTCAAGTAAAGTTTTGCCTTATCACCCTGAACTTCGATTTTCAAATTAATCCACTCATCAAGTCCCATATCTGCATATGATTCATATATTCCAGCAGATTCATTTCGCAGGCGGTCAAACTTGAAATCGGGATACGAGAAGTACTGGGTGGAACGGTTGCGCCGCAACTGGTCATCGGCTCTGCCGTTGGTTGGGCGAATGTATAAGCCTTCAAATTTTGAGTTGCTTTCATCAATTCGAAAAGCCACTCCAATAAATCCACGCGCGAAATCGGGGGCGTTTTCCAAAAGTCGGCTTAGCACAGTTACTTTGATGACGCCATTTTTGAAATCAGAGTCAATAAGCTTGGCAAATGTCGGCTCATCCACTTCGGTAATGGCAGGGTCTTTTATCACGCAGATCGCCTGCCTGCCATCCAGTGAGGCGGCGTTGATAAATGTATTGATGGGACGAAAGCTGGATAGTTCCATATTCCTCTGTAGTTTTTGTGGACAATTTTTTATGCTTCATTTTCCAATGCAGCATTATCAACAACAAGCTGAGGCACATTCTTTTTCTTTTGATCTTGAAACAAAATATACAAGCCGCTCAACAAAGTTAACAAAGCACCAGCAATGGTTGTGACCGTGGGTATTTCACGCCAGATGAGAAATCCCCACATGATACTGATGGGCAGTGAAGCGTATTCAAATGGAGCGATCACTGAAGCCTGAGCAACACTGTATGCCCGTGTCACAAAATACATCCAACCAGACCAAACAAGACCCAGACCCGACATGATGAATAGATCAAGAAGGGTTGGGACTGTCCACACATGGAAGAGAAAGGCGATGCTTGGGTGTGCGTTTGGAATCTCCCCCACAGCAGCAGCCAGTGGTGAAAAGATAAATGCCGCGATCAAGTAAACCCATGAACTGAAATATGCCATCGTAGCGCTGCTATCGGTGGTGTTCATTTTTCTGGTGAGGATCACGGTCAGGGCATAGAAAAGAACCGAGATCAGAACGAAGAGTGAGCCTTCGTTGAAATGAGTCGAACCGGGTTGAACGATCAGCAGAATGCCGGCAAATCCAACAACCAGTGCAAGCCAGCGCTGCAGTTCCACTTTTTCACGCAAAAGGAAGACGGACAAAATGGTGATCATCATCGGTCCGGAAAAACGGATCGCTTCAATGTCTGCAAGCGGCAGGGATGCAAGCCCCATCATAAAAGTGGTATACGAGAGGAACAGGAAAAGCCCACGCACAATTTGAAGTTTGAGCTGGCTGGTAGTAGGCAGTCCTTTTTTACCCTCAAAACGAAAAAAGATCAGTGTGGCAGGCAAAGCGACCAAACTGCGAAAGGTGACGATCTCCAAGACGGAGTAATTTCCGCCGATCCATTTGACCGCCACGGCTTGCAGTGAACCGATCAGCATGGCAAGCAACAAAAAGCCGATACCTTTTAGGTTTGTAGTGATTTTCATGTTTCCATTTCTTTACGAAAGTGAAGTCTCAACTGAGGCAACAGATTTTGCTGATTCACTTTCATTCATTTCATCTGGGTCCAGCGATATTTCAGGGATGGTAAGAATCAATAACAGTGCGAGTGCCATCGCGATCGCGCTTGCTAGAAACACCATTTTCAAACCACCTTCCAAGTCTGGGACACTGTTTTGCGCGAAACCCAAAATGGCAGGAGAGACCGCGATACCAACCATCTGAAAGAAAAAGATCGCCCCCACCGCCACACCCAAAAGATTTTTTGGAACAGCAAATTGTGCCACTACCGCATTGATCGTTGGAAGTATTCCCAAGCCAATGCCGCCAATGGCCGTCACCACCACATAGACCCAGATCGGTGTACTGGCTGTGAAACGCCACATAGCCAGCATGGCAAGCATCACCACAGCATAACCCAAAATTAACATTCCACGATACTTCTTTGTTTTTGCCAACAAAAATCCAATGGGAACACCCATGAAAGCAACCAATGTACTGAAAGGAGTCAACATGGAGCCGCTGATCGTAGGGCTAACCGCCATTACTTCTTGTACAAAGATCGGCGAATAACCACCAATCGCCACTGTACCAAAAAAAGATAGTAAACCCGCTATAGCTGCCGTAACAAAGGTGCGGTTGAACAAAACCTGCAGATCGAGGATGGGCGCCTCTGCCCGCTTTTCAATTTGGATGAATACAACCCACGCCACCAACGAGACGAGGAGTTGAATCACCCCTGCCCAAAACTTACCCGGCGTTCCAAGCCAGGAGAACCCAAGAATAAGTGTCGTCGTTGCCACCACCATCACCAAGGTTCCAAGCACATCCAATTTTGGCTTCACCTTTTGGGATGTGTCTGGCAAAGCATATGCGACCAAACCGCCTGCGATCAGGTTCAAGGGAATTGTGCCCCAAAACAATCCACGCCAGCCGAACAGGCTTTCAGCAACGATGCCTCCGATTACAGGACCAACCAGTGCCGCAAAGCCAACGGGGATATTGAGCAGACCTGTCCACTTGGCACGTTGTGAAGATGGGAAGAGATCGCCAACCACCGCAAAACACAGTGGGTAGATCGGAAAATGCCCAATGGTCATGAAGGTTTGCGCTGTCACTAAGAACACCATGGATGTGCTGAGCGCGGAGATTCCCAACCCAACGCTAAAAATGGCAATGGAGAGCAGCATGATCGTCCGCCGCCCATACACATCGGAGAGTTTGCCGAAGAGCAATGTCCCTGCCGCGCCTGCCAGACCAGGCAAGGCGATCAACCAGGAAAAGAGCGCCATGCCATCGAATTCCGCGATCATACCCGGCTGGGCAATGTTTCTGGCATTGGCAAAAAGCAAACTGACAAATTCTGCAATAAAAATCGCCCATACACCGATGGCAACTTTTTGGCGTGTGAAATCGCCCGGAGCTTCCGGTCCAGCATGACCTTGAGACATTTTATTTAGGTTCCTGTTGCGTGCGGCACAAGTTTGATGGACGCAGCGCTTGCGGTGGGACTGTTAATGCTGGGAATGATACTGGCATAGTGGTGGTATTTCTCCGCATACGCAGCGTCAATTTGCTCGTTGATATTTGCATCGGCTACTTCCACGAAAGTCACATCTTTAATCACCCCACCCGCGCGGATTTGACCTTCGTGACATGTCTGCACGCTACGGAACCAGTCCGATATACGCCCATTGACTGAGCGGACATAGAGGTCATTCCCAACGCGCACAACCCAGATGATCCGCATCGAACGTAGTGAACCATCTTTGCGCAGTGACGCAATTTGTAATTCTTCGGCAGCGCCGATCTTCTCTAGTTCTTCGCTTTTCCATGCGGTCATTAAAAACCTCTCTGCTAAAAAGCGATGATCGCCTTGATGGCTTTTCGATCATACATGGCACGGTAGCCATCAGGTACTTTGCTGATGTCGCCTGCAAAATCAAATACTTTGCCGGGTTGAATCTTGCCTGAGAGTACATCGGGCAGGAGTTCGTCAAAGTAGGCGCGCGCAGGGGCGGGTCCACCAGAGATGGTAATGTTACGTAAGAAAGTTGGCATGGCAACAGGCATGGTCTCATCCTGCGGAACACCCACGCGTCCCACTGCTCCGCCAGCACGGGCAATGCTCAAGGCAGTACGAGTAGATTCTTCGTAGCCGACACATTCCAAGACCGAATGAGCGCCGAGTCCGTTGGTGAGGGCTAACACCTGTTCGATGGCAGCATCCCCGCGCTCGCTGACAATATCGGTCGCGCCAAATTCTTTGGCTAGTGTGATGCGGTCGGCATGACGATCCAAAAAGATGATCTGTTCTGCGCCGAGTCTTTTCGCGGCGATGACACCACACAATCCCACTGCGCCTCCTCCTACAACCGCTGCGATCTTGCCGGGATTCACTTTGGCTGTCACTGCGGCATGATGACCCGTTGCCATCACATCGGTCAGAGTGAGAAGAGAGGGCATCAATGCATGGTCCCTGCCTACGGGAAGCGGATACAACGTCCCATCGGCTTGCGGAACACGGACCGCCTCACCCTGTCCACCGTCGAGTTCGGTACCGCCCCACCAGCCGCCATGCAAGCAGGAGGTATGCAAACCTTGCTGACAAAATTCGCAAGTGCCATCAGACCAAGCAAACGGTGCCGCGACCAGATCACCAACCTTGATCTTATGGACATCCTTCCCCACCGCTTCAACAACACCGATGAATTCATGTCCCATACGGCGACCTACATCGCTGGGCTTCATTCCCTTATAAGGCCACAGGTCGCTGCCGCAAATGGCGGCATGAGTGACGACCACCAATGCATCGGTTGATTCTTTGATT
>JBEBCV010000100.1:0-3014 GCA_041157505.1 Chloroflexota bacterium
AAAATCGGTGTTCTTGAAATGATATCTGCCAGAGCCCATTTCATCACCACATACGGAAATTCGATCTGATGACTGGCTTCTTCTGTCACCATCATTTCACATTTTATGCCTGCACCCATCAGCGACATCAACGCTGAAAGGCTCACCAACTCTGTACCAATGATGATTGCTCGCTTCCCAACTGGCAAATGGTCTTGATATAAAAATCTCTGCAACGAGCCCGTCGTAAACACCCCTTGCGGACGTTTCCCCGGCACCAACCTCGCCGCCCGCGGACGTTCCCTCACGCCCGTTGCCAGCAACACTGACTGCGCATTTATCTCGCCTACTCCGCTCGGTGAAGTGAACCTCAAACTTTTCTCTGCTGTGAATTCTCCCCATCCCATAATCGTCGTAGATGTTCGCACTTCCACATCCAGCTTGTCTGCGAGGTCGCGGTAATATTTTGCATACTTAGGTCCTGACCACATGCGCCACAGATCCTCGCGCCCAAATCCGGTGTGATGGCACATGCGCGGCATGCCACCTGCTTCAGTTTCGCGGTCTACCACTAGAATATTTTTCACACCCTGCTTTTTCAGTTCAATGGCGGCAGAGAGACCCGCAGGTCCACCACCAACGATCAATACATCGACAGTTTTTGAACCGCGAAGCTCGCCACGATCTTTAAGAAATTTTACTTGTTCTTCCTTTGCGATCTTTCCGTTCTTGTCGGTTAATAAGCTGGTTAGCGCTGCATGGCAATTGAAGCCCTGACATCTCCCTTGCGAAGCGCGAGTTCGTCTTCGCAACGCATCAATGGTTGTAGCGGGGATGGGCGCATTCATTGCATCCATCAACTCGCCGCGGGAGACACGCTCACAGTGACAGACCATTTCTGCATACGCTGGATTTGCAGCGACCATACCCTCATCTTGATGCGGACGTGTGAAAGCCTGACCGATGGTCGGTAATTTTATGGTCTTGAATTCCGATTTCAATTTCAATTCCACCCCTGCTTCATGCAACAACTCTACACCGTGTTCGGCAATGCCCATCGCGCCAGAGATGCCCGTAGAGCGGATTCCGCCCAAACACAAGTAATGAAGCGCTGCATCCATTTCAATTTGATAGTCACTGTGTTCTGTCGCCGCCCGCAGACCTGAATAGGTGGCAGTCACTTCTTCATCCAGCAGTTGCGGCAGAATCTGCCTGCCTTTTTCGATAAGGAAACTCAAACCATCAGCAGTCGTTTCAGTGGCGGTTTTATCTGGCAAGTCTTCAGCGGTGGGTCCCAGCAAAATATTTCCATACACTGTGGGGCTGATGAGCACACCTTTTGTGATCGAAGTGGGGACAGGCAACAACACATGATTGACCAGCGGACGTGCCATCTTGTCGTAGACGATCAACTGTCCGCGCCGCGGCGTGACCTTGAAACTGGTCTTTCCAAACATGGCGTTGATCTCGTCTGAGAATAAGCCTGCAGCATTAATCACATACCGAGACTCGATGACAGACGATTGATCATTGACGATAGACCATGTTGTCTGTCGTCCGTCGTCTATCGTCGAGGGTCTGATCTCCTTCACTTGAAATTTCAGGAATAGATCCACCCCATTTTCCACCGCCTGATATGCCATTGCCAGCGGAACGGAGAACGTACAAAGGATTCCCTCACCGGGTACGAAAAGTCCACCCAATGCGCCTTTGTTGATATGTGGCTCGCGTTGATAAATCTCTTCTGCAGAAATAATCCGCACATCCATTTCGCCATTATCGTGAGCTTGTTTCAATAATTTAGGCAGAGTATCGAATTGTTCTTGATTCCATGCAATGAGCAGACCACCCAGAACCTCATGCGCGATATTCGTCTCTGGTAGGTAATCCTTCATCAGTGCATAACTGCGCCTGAGCAATTTCGCTTCGAGCGAACCAGGCTTTGCGTCATAGCCGGTGTGCCAAATGGCAGTGCTGGCTTTGGATGTGCCCATGCCCACGTCGGAGTTGGCTTCGAGTAAGGCGATTTTGAGATCGTATTTTGAAAGTTCTCTTGCAATTGCGCATCCAACCGCCCCTGCGCCGATGATGGTGATGTCGTAGATGGGTGTCATAAGTGCCTTTTTGACGATGGACGATAGACCATTGACCATTGCAGATCATCCTTGTGGGAGGGTAGATCGTCCATCTTCCGTCGTCTATGGTCTGTCGTCGTGAAATTTCTTCACAGCTTCCAGCGCCTTGTTCCACTGCGCTAATTTCTTTCTTCTTTCTTCTTCCTTCATGCTCGGAGTATAAACCTTCTCGGCTTTCCAGTTATTCGCCAATTGTTCAAAACTCGCTCCCAATGCTGATACGCCTGCGAGGTTGGCAATGCCAATGGCTGTGGCTTCCACCGAAGCAGAAACTCTTACTTCGAGGTTGAGCAGGTCCGAGATCATTTGCATCAGGTAGGGGTTGCCTGCTGGTCCGCCATCCACTTTGAGGTAGGGCGGGGGAGTGCCACTATCCTGTGACATGGCAGAAACCACTTCGTAGACGCGGCAGGCAATGCCATCCAATGTCGCGCGGACGATGTCATCAGAGGTGGTGCTGCGATTCAAACCGAACATTGCACCTTGTACATCCGTGCGCCAATGCGGGGCGGCCAGACCTTGCAAAGCAGGGATGACAACCACACCCATGTCCTTCGAATTATTTGCAGCATCATGACTTGCTGCAGAATCGGGAATGAATTTGAGGTTATCGCGCAGCCATTGCACAGCGGAGCCTGTGACGAAAATCCCACCGTCGAAGGCGTAGGCTGTGTGACCATTAAAGTTCCAGCCAACGGTGGTAAGTAGTCCATTGTTCGAAAGTTTGGGCTTGTCACCGATATTCATTAATAAGAAGCTGCCTGTGCCGAACGAGCATTTCATTTCACCGGCTTTGAAACAAGCCTGCCCAAACAACGCGGCTTGTTGATCAACCAATAAGGCATGTAATGGCAATGGTTTACCATCTCCAAAATCTACATCGCCGATGTGACCTGCAGA
>JBEBCV010000101.1:0-13554 GCA_041157505.1 Chloroflexota bacterium
GGTATGGCGATGATGTAAAACAGGAGAAAGAATGTCAGAAACTACACAAGGCAAGACCACTGTTTCCCCCGAAGTGTTAATTACCATTGCAAGCCTCGCAGCTTTGGAAGTTCCCGGCGTCAGCCGACTGGCACCAGTCAGCGGCGGGGTAAATCGACTCTTTCGGCGCGGAGCCAGCGATGGCGTCCGCATTGAAGCGAAGGACAATACTGTTTTCACAGACCTGTTCCTTATTCTAAAGGATGGCGTCAACATCCGTGAAGTGAGCCGCAACGTTCAAGCGAATGTGGCTCGCTCGATCCAGGAAATGGTCGGCATGGAAGTGGGCGAAGTAAACGTCCACATTGAAGATATTGATTTTGAAGGGGACGAGGCGTAAAAGAATGAAACCCCGAACCCGGGCGCGTGCGCTCGCCTTGCAAGTGTTATATGAAACCGATCTTTCCGCGCACCTCCCTGGTGACGTTCTGAAAACGCGTCTTGAAGAAACAACGCTGCCGCAAGATCTTGCTGATTTTGCGCGCGGCATTATTTTTGGTGTACTGCCCATTCGTGATAATCTCGATCGTGTCATTGCAAAATACGCGCCTGAATGGCCCATGGACCAGATCGCCGCGATCGATAGAAATATATTGCGCATGGCATGTTGGGAATTCGCCATCTCACGCGATACTCCCGTCAAGGTCGCTATCAACGAAGCGGTGGAGCTTGCCAAGTTATTCGGCTCAGACTCCACCGCCCGTTTTGTCAACGGCGTTTTGGGAACACTGGTCGAACACGAACAGGAAATCTACCAAGTATTAAAAAGCGAACTACCCCAAGAAACAAATCTGGAATCGTAACAAATGGAAATTCTAGGCATTGGAATGCCCGAACTTATTTTTGTTGTCATTATTGCCTTGCTTATTTTGGGTCCAAAAGATATGCAAAAGGCAGGCAAGACCATCGGAAAATTTTTGCGAGATATTATCACCTCGGATGGCTGGAAAATCTTTCAGCAAACCTCGCGTGACTTGCGGAACCTACCTAATCGTTTGATCCGTGAAGCGAACGAAGACTTGAATCAGGTCAATAAAGAGATCAGAAACGCCGCTTCCATCCCGGACCCAACACGGGCCAACCCCGCAAACTCCCGTCCGCAACCCCAACCTTACTCTGCCACACCACCCGCTAAACTGGGCGGCGAAAATACCATATCTCCTGAACCGCAAGCGAAAAACAACAGCGAAAGCGAAACACCAAACAATGCGTAAGTTCTTCATGGGCGTTTGGCGGGTGATCACATTCCCGTTCCGCCTTGTCTTTACCATCATTACATTCCCCTTTCGAACCATTTATCGCTTTTTCGTGCTCATCAACACCGAGCCCGAAGAACGTCCCATTGCAGATGTCTTTGCAGACATCGTCACTCAAAAAGAAGTGCGCGATCAATTATGGGAACAGATCGAAGCTTTCCGCATGCATCTATTGCGGTCGGTGGTTTATCTGGCGATCTTCGTCATCGCTGCATTTTGGGTGACAGAACCTCTCATGGCATTCCTCTCTGAACCCGTAGGTGGGCTTGAAAAATTGCAAGCCATTCAAGTGACCGAAGAGATCGGTGTCTTCATGCGTGTGGCGATGACCGTGGGAATTGCCGTTGCATTTCCACTCATTGCCTTTGAGTTCTGGTTATTTGCCGCACCCGGGTTGAGACCCCGTGAAAAGAAACTCGGCTTGATCGGTATCCCCCTTGCCACATTCCTCTTTCTGATTGGAATGGCATTTACTTTTTATGTTCTACTTCCCGCCGCCTTGCCCTTTCTTGGGAGTTTCACATCCATCTCCCAATTTTGGTCAGCAAGTGAATATTTTTCCTTTGTCACAGGGCTGATGCTTTGGATCGGTGGTTTCTTTGAATTTCCCCTCATTATTTATGTCCTGACTGCCATTGGTTTGGTAAACCCGAAATTTCTCGCTGATCAGTGGAGATTGGCAATTGTCATCATTGCTGTACTCGCCGCAGCCATCACCCCCACAGTTGATCCGGTTAATATGGGCTTGGTGATGGTTCCCATGATTTTGTTATACTTCATCAGTATCGGCTTAAGTCACCTTGCCTACGCCGGGCGAAAGAAAAATGCCGAAATTCAGGAACCTGCCAGTGATGTTGAATTAGGCTAGGGCTTGGAAAGAAGCGTACGCAAGTACGTCGAGGAGAAGAACATGAAAGGTTCATCGATTTCATTACGCCGTTGGTTATCCGCGGCGATTGTTTTGGCATTTGTTGGTCAGGCATGTACGATCTCATTGTTTGGCATTCCAAACGGCAATACAGATTCGTCAACGCCTGTCCCAGCAATTGCTACGAATACCCCCTACGCTGCAACTCAAACAACATTCGTTGTAACCCTGCCTGAACCGTTACAGGCGGGCGATACACTTGCCATTTCTGTTCTTGATGAAGTCACCGGACTTTCCTTGAATCAAACGAAATATCCGATGTCAGCCCGCGACAGTTTGACATATACCGCCACCCTGCCGGTGCCAGTCAACTCAGTGCTCAAATATCGGTATATCAGGCTCGGGGGTGCAGGCGCTGTGGAAGATACCACCTTCGGTACCCAGATCCGCTACCGTTTGTACAATGCCGCCAGTTCTGCAGAAGTACAGGATACCATTGCTGATTGGAGCGACAAGACCTACACCCGCCCCACAGGAACCATACTTGGTCAGGTCTACAATGCAGATACCGGTTCACCCATTCCGAATATTCTCGTCTCGGCAGGCGGACTTCAATTCATCACCGACTCGCTGGGGCGCTTTGAACTTCAAGGCTTGCCAACAGGCACACATCAACTTGTTGCCTATAGTCTCGATGGTTTATATCAACCTTTTCAACAAGGTGCGATCGTTGCAGAAGGCAACCCCACAATTGTAGATCTTCGAATCAAACCTACACATCTCGTTAACGTGACATTCATGGTAGCCGTCCCTGAAGATACTGTGCCAGGCGTGCCAGTGAGAATAGCAGGCAACATCCTCCAGTTGGGCAACACTTTCGCAGACATGCAAGGTGGAGTTAGCACGGTTACAGATCGCATGCCCATCATGAACCTCCAACCGGATGGACGATATTCTGTCACTCTCGGGCTGCCTGCTGGAACGTACCTGCAATACAAATACACGTTGGGAGATGGTTATTGGAACGCTGAACACAAACCTGATGGCAATTGGATGGTCCGCGAGTTCCTTGTTCCAAGCCAGGATGTGACGATTCAGGACACGGTTTCAACATGGTTGGCATCCAATCAATCGGGACCGATTCTCTTTGAAGTGACCGTTCCATCGGTCACACCGCCGGGCGATATTATTTACATGCAATTCAACACCTTTGGCTGGATGGAGCCTGTACCGATGTGGCCGCTTGGAAACAATCGTTGGGCATATAAGTTATACAGCCCCCTGAACTTCCTTGGTTCTTTCTCTTACCGATATTGCCGCAACGGTCAATGCAGCAGCGCAGACGATAACCAGACTGTTGGCACAGCACCAGCCGGACGAACAGCTGGGACCAGTCTGCTTGGGCAGGATATTCAAGACAGCATTGGTTCATGGAAGTGGTTTGAGAACCCCGAATCATTTGCCTTGGTTGGGAACACTATCACACCGCGCGCCGCCGGGTTCGTAGCAGGTGTCGAATATCAACCCACACATCAACCTAACTTCTCGTACTTTGCGCCGCAGGCATTTGCCAATACCAAAGCGATTGGCTCCAATCTTGCCGTCCTCACTCCAAGCTGGACAGTGAATAGCGTCTCGCCGCTGCGGTTTTCCACCCAGCCCGGAAGTGACCCGTTCTGGATCGACAGCGCGATCATGGTTTCCCAAGCACGCGCATTGGGATTGAATGTTTCCATTTTCCCCACGCCACACTTCCCACCATCAACGGATTCGAACACAACAGCCAGTGCTCAATTCTGGAAGAATGCCCCCAAAGATGCCGCTTGGTGGCAGACCTTCTTCACACGCTATCGCGCCTTCTTGAACAACTACGCTGACCTTGCATCTCAAACCGGCGCACAGTCTCTCATCCTTGGCGGAGAGTGGCTCACCCCCGCCCTCCCCGGTGGACTTTTGCCAGATGGCACATCCTCAAACGTCCCGGCAGATGCAGAGGCGCAATGGCGTTCCATCCTGCAGGATGTGCGTACCCATTTCAAAGGTCAGGTTCTTTGGGCAATGCCGTATCAAGTCTCCAGCTTCACCACACCAGTGAGTTTCTTACGTGATGTGGATGGCATCTACCTGCTTTGGTCAACCCCAATATCGACCAGCCCAACCGCCACCAAAACGGATTATGCCAATGAGACCGGGCGTTTGCTCGACAATGAAGTTGCCCCATTGGTATCCATGCTTGGTAAGCCCGTTATTCTTGCTGTTTCGTATCCCTCTGCAGCAGGCGCTCCTTCTGGATGTGTATCGAATGGAGCAGGAATCTGTCTGGATTTCAATGCCCTTGCCAGACCTAACGCCGACCTGACCGTGGTCAGCTTGAACCTTCAAACCCAGGCAGACATTTACGAAGCCATGCTAAGTGCGGTCAATGCCCGCCCATGGATCTCTGGTTTCGTGAGTCGCGGATACTACATGCCTGTCACCCTTCAAGATAAATCCACATCCATTCACGGCAAACCTGCCGCCGATGTGTTGTGGTATTGGTATCCACGGTTATTGGGAACAGTAAAATAACATTCGAAGAGCCTGGGAATTCCAGGCTCTTTTATTTTGTTTCTAAAACTGCATATTGTTCATTTTGGTAAACAACTTGATAGTCCCTTTTTTCGAACGATGAAACTGACAAATTATCCAGATCCAAGATGATCATGGAGGAGTCAAGTTGAAGGGATGCTGCTTGTGAAATCACACAATCTGATTCTTTACAACCTTGAAGTAAATTTAAAGCATCCCATTGTGTATTGAAATCCTCTGCAAGCACCCATTCCAAACCTTGTAATGTGGTTTCTGAATGACGCTTTGCAAGTACGGGAAACCACTCCTGAACCGGGTCGGTCATCGCATCCTGTCTGCCTGTAATGATCAAAAAACGGCTATCGGAAGCAGTATTTTCCTGTACCCAGGTCATCATTTGTCTCGCAGGAATTGGAAGTGAGAGTTTGGCGATCACATTGGCGTGAAAAACACATTCAATAAAAAGGTAAAAAGTAATTCCCAATAGACCTAATGAGAATGCTGGACGATCAAACAATGATCGAGAAAATCCGGTTAACGGTCTTTTCTCACGTATCCATGTAAGACAAGAGGGTAAACAATCCATGTATCCATAGGATGCCCACAAAGGAAAGATATAAAAAGACATGGCAGGAGCACTACGCTGATCAATAAAATATAAAACAGCGCCAAGCAGAAAAAGATCTAAACGGCGTTTATATATGACCCAACCCAAACCAAGAAGCCAGAAGATCATTGCAAAAGGCAGGAAAGTCTGCCGCGAGGTCAAACCTTGAAGCAAAGCTGTAAGTGGAGCAAACAAACTCCCTGATTGGCCGCCTGAGAGCAGGGTATGAACACCGTGGTTAAAAATTAAATTTACCCACCAAAAAGAAGCCACTAACGCGGCTCCAAGCGCGATACAAGATGCTTTCAAAATGCCGGTCCATGATCGTCCGTAGAAGAGAAATAAAACTGCGGATCCAGCCAGGGTCAACAGAGCCGCTTGTGGATGGGTAAGAACCGCAAGCCCACAAAAGAGCATGGCGATCAGTACAGGCTCCCATTCCAACCTGCGAAAGGCACGCAAAGTAAAAGTCAAACCAAGTAAGAAAAAGATCACGCCAAGTGCTCGTGTTAAACCTCCACCCATCAAATACCAGACATACGTCCCAGGTGCCAGAGCAAGAAACAATGTTGCTGTAGCAGCATGTGAACGGCTTTCAAAAAGCTCACGAGCGAACAAGTAATAGACAGGTAATATCAAAACAGACAACAGGACGGGAAACCATAAAAATATCGTTTCATTCTCAAACCCGATTATTTGAAGAATCGCACCTAGATACATACCCAATGGCGGATATGCAAAAGGAATATTTGAATAGTTATAAGTTGTGTCAAAGGGAAGAAACCAATGATTAGAGAGCAGATCATTGATCATCACTGCAAACATGCCTCCATCATTGATAGGGAAATCCACCAAGAGTGCTGGCAACACACGAACGACTAGACCAAAAAATATTGCCAATGCGTAAATAGTTCGTGCCCATTCACTTTCGGTGATCGGTCGGGTGAATGTAGGTTTAGGTTTCATAAAGAGGATTCTATCACCACGCCATTTGCCACTCCACAAGCAATGGGCATATTGCTATAATCACCAAATCTCAACTCGGAGGAACTATGAAAAAAATAGGCAGGTTTTTGGGGAAGATGCTAATCGGCGTCTTGGTCATTGTTTTGGTGATCGCTTCAGGAGGGTTGTTCTATTTCAAAAGCTATCTACCCAATACGGTTGCGCCTCAATCATTCCCGCAAATAGATGGTGAGATCCAACTCAGCGGTTTGGATGGTGAAGTAAATATCTACCGCGACGCAATGGGCATTCCACACATTTATGCCACAACATCTCACGATATCTTCTTTGCGCAGGGGTATGTCCATGCGCAAGATCGATTTTGGCAAATGGATAGTTGGCGTCATATCGGCTCAGGTGAACTTTCTGAGATGTTTGGTGAAGGTCAACTCGAAACCGATTCGTTCTTGCGAACATTAGGTTGGCGCAAAACCGCTGAAGCCGAATTGGAACAGCTCGATCCCGAATCACGAGCCATCCTCGACGCCTACACAGATGGCGTGAATGCTTACCTTAAAGAACACACCGATACAGCCCTCAGCCTTGAGTACGCTGTCCTTGGTTTGCTCAGCCCCGATTATGTCATCGAGCCGTGGGAACCCGTCCACTCGCTAACATGGGGCAAAGCCATGGCATGGGATTTGCGCGGCAACATGGGTGATGAGATCGAACGCGCCGAGTTGCTGAAAGTTCTCACACCAGAACAAGTGGCAATTCTCTTCCCCGAATATCCAACAGATCATCCGGTCATCGTTAATGAACTTCCCGTAGAGGTTCAAGCATCAAAGTCCAATCCTGACTTTGGACTTTCGACCTTTGACTATTCCTCTGCATTGGGCTCGATTGCATACAACGCCTCTCTACTGGACCCAATACTTGGTCCGCTTGGCGACGGAATTGGTTCAAACTCCTGGGCTGTTTCCGGCGAAATGACCGACACGGGCATGCCCTATCTTGTCAACGACCCGCATCTCGGAATTCAAATGCCTTCGATCTGGTATCAGGTCGGTTTGCATTGCGTAGAAAAATCGGATGAATGTCCATTCGAAGTGGCAGGTTTTTCGTTCGCTGGCGTTCCGGGTGTAGTGATCGGTCATAATGACAAGATCGCCTGGGGCTTCACCAATGTTGGTCCTGACGTGATGGACTTGTATATCGAAAAGGTCAATCCGGAAAACCCGAATCAATATGAGTTCAATGGTGAATGGCTGGATTTTGAAACGTACGAAGAAACCATTAACATCGTTGGCGGCGAACCAGTGACCATCACCGTACGCAAGACCCGCCACGGACCGGTTATCTCTGACGCCTACAATCCCACCAAAGATGTTAAACCGGACGATGAAGAGTTCATCCCCTTCAAAGACCGTGTGGGCGGCGTGGAATTACCTGAACAATATGTCATTGCGTTGGCGTGGACCGCATTGACCCCATCCACACCTTTTGAAGCCATCTGGGGATTTGACAAAGCCCAAAACTGGGAAGACTTCCGCGAAGCTGCGCGTGATTTCCATGTTCCAGCACAAAACCTTTTATATGCTGATGTGGAAGGAAACATTGGCTATCAAATGCCTGGCGACATTCCCATCCGTAAGAATGGCGATGGAACCCTGCCCGTTCCCGGCTGGACGGATGAATATGATTGGACAGGCTTTATTCCATTCGAAGAGCAGCCTTATGCTTTCAACCCTGAGGAAGGATATATCGTCACTGCAAATAACCAGGTCAATCCGTGGGATTATCCATACCTCATCACCAAAGATTGGGATTATGGCTACCGTGCTCAACGCATCGTGGATATGATCGAAGCTGCACCCGGCAAGATCGATAAGGCGTACATCCAATCCATGCATGGGGATGCGACTGACCTTGGTGCACAAGCGATCTTACCGACTTGGGATGAGATCGAATATAAAGCAAAAACACCCAACGAAGCCATCGCCTTGGACATGATGATGAAATGGGATACAACCTGTCCAGCCGATTCACAGGCATGTGCCGTGTATCAACACTTTTGGTGGAACCTCGATCAGAATACCCTCAACGATGATCTTCCCGAAAAGAACTGGGTTTCTGGTGGCTCAAAGGACTTTGAAACCTTCCGCGTTCTGTTGCCAATGCCCGACCATTTCTTCTGGGATGACAAGACCACAGAAGATGTTGTGGAAACTCGTGATGATATTTTCATTGCTTCTCTGGTGGAAACCGTTCAGCAGCTTGAGGATCAATACGGAAAAGATTTTGCCAAGTGGCCGCGCTGGGGCGAATTGCACACAGCCACCTTTGAGAATGGCACTCTGGGTCAATCAGGCGTGTTCTTGATCGAAGACCTCTTTAACCGCGGTCCTTTCGAAACCGGCGGCGGTCAAAGTCTGGTCAACGCAACGGGTTGGGACCTCGGCACCGGATTCTTCGTGGATTGGCTGCCCTCCATGCGCATGGTCGTAGACATGAGCAACTTGAATGATTCACTCACGGTTCACACAACGGGTCAGTCGGGACATGCCTATCACCCACATTATGCTGACATGGCTCCGCTCTGGGCAGAGGTAAAGTATTACCCAATGTGGTGGAATCAAGACTCCATTATCAACGATGCAGAAGGACATTTGGTGTTGAAGCCATAAGGCTGATAAATCCCCAAATTTATTCGTCTTTCCTCTTTCTTTGATCTAGTGAAGAAGGAGGAAAGACTTTTTATTTTCTAAAATTCCATGCCAGCAAGGCACCGATCACAAGACCAAGAGAACTGGCTGTCAGATCTACCATATCGAAGGTGCGGGCGGTGAAATATTGCTGGGAATATTCCTCGGCGGTGATGGCTAGAGCGAGAATCAAGCTCACTGAAAGTGCAACCCGTTTTGGGTCCCGGTTAGGAAGCGTGCGAAGAAATGTCAGATTGAGAATAAGACCGAGGAGCCCAAATAGGAGGATGTGTCCGAGTTTGTCCCCATTTTGAAAATCATAAAGAGCCCGAATGAATGGCGGGATGGCATTTTTATCTGCAAGAATAATAACAACGACGATAAAAATAGAAAACAGAACAGCCAGGTATTTCATAAAAAAACAGGTTGGGGTTGAAGCCCAACCTGCCTTTATAGAGACTATCCAAGCGCCTTGATAAATTCGCCAATAGACCATCCACCACCTGCGATCAGGAAACCAAAGTAGATAATGGTGGCAACATTGGCAACATAGCCAAGGAGTACAGAACCACCATCGCGTTCCATCATACCGATGGAGAAGAAAATAAGCGCCAAGGCGGGCAGCGTATTGCTGAAAGGGATAAATCCGAACGGAGCCATGAGTAAGATCGCTGCAAGGATAAAACTCAAGTTATTGAAGACCGTCATTCCGCCTTCAGCCGTGAGTTTACTCAACCGGTGCGGACGACTGATCTTTTCAAGACGGTGAAGCCAGATGATCGCTCGTTGGAATGCCTCTTTTAGTTTTGGCGAAGAGAGTTTGCGGTTGGCGATCGGTTTAGGCAACCAAAGTTTTCTTGCAAAGAGATGGGTAATCCCTATCAACAAAATACCCGTACCGAAAACTGTGCTTACACCCGGAATTGAAACTGGGACAAGAAAGATCAGAGACATGAAGATGGTCAAAAGCATGAGGCTATCAGCACCGACAATATCCAAAATCTCCACCAGAGTCACTTCATCAGCTGGCAGCTTTTCGATGATCAATTCCATTTTCTCGGCAAGTGTCTCCTGCTCGAGCAAGGATTCTTCTGTATTTGTAAGTTGAATGTGATCCAATTTAAAAATCCTTTTCTCTTAAAAACTCTACACTGTCGATTTTTTCTCGCTACGATGCTTCCACCATTCAACAAACATTGGAACTACAGAGACCAGGATGATAACGATAATGACAAGTTCGAAATTCTTTTTTACAAATGGGATGTTTCCAAAGAAATATCCGAGTAAAGTAAAGAGCAGGACCCAGGAGATACCACCTACTATGTTATAGGTAGCGAAATATCCATAGGACATGCGCCCAATACCTGCCACAAATGGGGCAAATGTTCGAACGATAGGAACAAAACGTGCAAGAAAAATGGCTTTGCCACCATGTTTTTCGAAGAAAGCATGTGTTTTTTCAAGATATTCTTTTTTGATCCATTTGATGGAATATGCGCGTTCACCAAGATAATGACCAATGGAATAATTAACTGCATCGCCCACCACTGCTGCAACAGCCAACAATCCGATCAAGCCCCACACATTGAAAGAGCCAAGCGCTGCAAAAGTGCCTGCAGCAAAAAGCAAAGAATCGCCGGGTAGGAAAGGCATGACCACCAAACCCGTTTCGACAAAGATAACGACGAACAAAATACCATACGTCCATGCGCCGTAATTGAGGATGATCTCCTGCAAGTATTCATCAAGATGCAAGAAAAGATCGATCGCGCTGCTAATGAATTCCATTC
Organism: Chloroflexota bacterium; assembly: GCA_041157505.1. Taxonomy (GTDB): domain Bacteria; phylum Chloroflexota; class Anaerolineae; order Anaerolineales; family Villigracilaceae; genus Villigracilis. The sequence continues at coordinate 10,779 of JBEBCV010000101.1, forward strand.
TTTTTACTCACTTTCTGGTTTTTTATTACAACGGGCGTGGATTATACCCCGCTTTCATTGCCTGGCTTTATCCGGCTTAGCCAATCGCCCACTCCAAGAATAACAAGACAACCGATTATTCCTGCGCCAAGATCTATGACCCCGATCCTGAAAAAAATAAAGTCCACCCAAATGCTTACAACCTGCCCTAATGCAAAACCAAATATGCTTAATCCAAGGTGTAGAAGCAGACGCCAACCGCCCCCACCACGGATGGCATGGAACAGAGCGCCAATGAGCAGCGCGATCAGAAAGGAAAAAAGGAGGGCTGGGATTGTCATGACACCTTCAATTGGTCACTTGAATCAGCGACCAGGTACATAATTGTGTACCTGGTCGCAAGTTTATTCATAATTCTACGGGTTCAAATGTTTCGCAAAGAAATCAACGATCGCGTTGTAACAAGTAACACGATTGTTGTATTTCAATACATCGTGACCCTCATCTTCAAAAATGAGTAATTCGATAGGCTTGCCCTTCGCCTTCAATTCTCGAACAAGGTCTTCAGACTCAGCCGCCACCACACGCGGATCGTTGCGTCCTTGAATGACAAGCATGGGCGCTTGCATTTTATGCAAGTGCGTCTTGGGTGAGCGTTCGACCAAATCGGCGCGTTCTTCGGGTTTATCAATGTCGCCAATGGCGATTTTGAAATACGGCTTCCATGTTTCAGGAATGCGCTCTGAGAAGGATATCAAGTCATATGGACCAAACATATCGCAGGAGGCTTTCCACAACTCAGGGTGCATACCGGCTTGCATCAGGGTCATATAGCCGCCATAGGAACGCCCAACGACAGCAGCGCGAGAGACATCTAGGCGTTTGTCGTTTGGTAACACCTTCGTCATCGCGTGGACGTGGTCGAGGCGATCCTGTCCGCCCCAGTCACGGTCGACACGTTTGGTATAGGAAAGTCCATAGCCCGTTGAACCGCGCACATTCGGGACGAAGACAGCAAATCCACGCAGGGTGAGGAATTGGATGAGCGGCATCGAGAACCAGGCAAAGTTCGGGCGCTCCTGTCCCTGTGGACCGCCGTGGATGTAACACACTACCGGGCGTGGACCTTTGAATCCAAGCGATTTGGCGGGGAGATAAAGCCGGGCAGAAACACGCAAGCCATCGTGGGAGGTGTAAGAGGCGTCTTCTCCCTTCGAAAGCAACGCATCTGGGATTCCCAAAATCTTCTCGTTGGTGTGCAGGTACAGATCCGCACGCTTCTTGCCTTCAATGGAATAGATCTGTGTCGGCGAGATGGCAGTACAAAGCGAGAAGGTATACACATCCTCGACCTTGTCATAATCCAAGTGTTCCAAGGTGCCGCCATCGAACGGTTCCTGACCGATCAACACATGCTTGACTTTGAATTCCAACTTCTCTTCGTTGAACGCGCATTCATACACCCATGTACAGCCGTCAATATTGTATTGAAGGATATACAGGTCATCGTGAATGTGCGAAAAGCCTTCCATTTCGCCTATGCCTTTATGAACCAACCCCTTTACTGTAACCGGCTTCATAACGCCGGGCTTTTTCAAGGAGATATACCCGGGGCTATAGGTATCTTCAAAGACAGAACTGCCTACCACCACCCCTTTACCCGAAGGCGAGAATACCGAACTACCCAAGCCATTCAATGGCACTTCTTCCCCCTCGGCACGCTCTTCCATCAACTTGCCGTAGAGCGTTTCCATCTTGCCTTTATTCCACAGGCAAAGCACACCATCCCCCACAGAATAACCACTACCTAATAACAATTTGTTATGGTCGCGGGAATGATCACCAGGAAAAAAGCCAAATTCACTTTCAGCGATCAAAGTTAATTCGCCGGTCTTCAAATTGCCTCTATACAGTTCATTCCACGGCTTATCACGTCGTTCAGCAGCGAAATAGACAATGCCTTTCGTGCGGTCACACGCACCTAAATGAACACGATAATCTTTGAAGAAATTGTCGAACGCCGGTTCGGGGAAACCATCCTCCAAAGAGATCAAGAGAGGCTGATAATTTTCATCCCCATTATTATCGATCATGACCAAAATCATATCGAGTTCCGGGAAAACGTAGAATGAATGCCCGCCGATCAACTCCGGGTTCTGTAAAGCAATGTTCGACGGCAACAGCGGCTCAGGCACACTTCCGCCGTGATACATGGCATACAAACTCAAATGACCGGAAAGATTGCTTAAAAAATATACCCGGTCGTCGGCATATTGCGGCGCGACAAACAACCGGGCAGACATCAAAGACTCAATTCGATAGTTCATGTAATTCTCCTTTTATGCAAAGTCACTATCAACTTCATTCCAATCAAAGATAGAGCACCACACGTCAATCCGGCTACGCGCAAAACCCTTTATTGGATAATCCCACCGCCAAGCATATTCTCCCCTACGTAAAATACCGCCGCCTGACCCTTCGTCGCATCTCGCACAGGCGCATCAAACATGACCTTTGCCTGACTCCCCTCCATCGGCTGGACCAACGCTGGAACCTCCTTGGCCGTATAGCGGATCTTCACGTCCGCACGAAATGGTTCAGCAGGGACTTCCCCACTCACCCAATTGACATCGCGTGCGATCAACTCAGTTGTGCCCATTTGTTCCTGGGTGCCCACGATCAAAGCATTAGTTTTTGCGTTCTTTGTAATGACATACAACGGAACAGGCGAAGCCACTCCCAGTCCTTTACGTTGACCAATGGTGTAATTTGCCAAGCCGTTATGCTCACCGATCAC
>JBEBCV010000102.1:0-29377 GCA_041157505.1 Chloroflexota bacterium
CTGCATATCCAACTTTATCGCGATTGGGTACGAAACCCAAGGCGCTTAATTCTTCTTCTTGTGAAGCGGGAATGGGTCCTAAAAAGCCAATGAGATGCGCGGTCAATGAGCCAGTAGGATAATCTCGAATCGGCTCAACTTCAACACTCACGCCTGGCCAGTCCACCTTTTTCTCTTCCACCACCCGGGCAATTTCTTCTGAAACATTACACTTGATCTTAACCGAGCTATACGGGGCCAAAGTATCTTGTAATGCCACCAATTGACCAATACTCGGTCCCGGTACACATGCAGCAAATAATTTAGCTTCTTCCAATTCCTCTTCCGTTAGAAGACCGCCTGGAACAGCCAGAAAAATGGCATCACTGTTCGGATCGTCGGCAACAAAATTACCAACGGGAACATCCACCAATTGTGAAAGTTCACGATAGATGCGTTGAATGTCTGAATCTTCTGCCGGAAGATTGGCAGGTGTAATGACCACGTTATAAGCAGCAATATTTCTAGCGAGGATATATCCATTACGATCATAGATGATCCCGCGCGGAGCAGGAACACTAATATCGATCGTGTAATTATCTATTGCGCGTGACTTGTACTGGTCAACATTCAGGATTTGAAGAGTGACCAACCTGATCACAAACCCCGTCAATGTAAAGGCTACAACAAGGTAGATCAGCCCAAGCCGCCAGGTTTCAAAACGAACCGGGCGAGAATCTATGCCAGAACTCATTCTTACTCCTCTACTGGATACACCCAATACGATACGTCTCGCATGAACGCATATATGGGAATGGCTAGCAACATATTCAGCAATAAACTGGGTAAGGTGATCAAACTCATCACATCACCAAATGCAAAAGGGGTTCCCGAAAAACTTAACACGATAAAAGATAAAGTTTGGAAGAACAATGTTCCAAGAAATACAACACTGAACATCGCCAACAAAGGTGCCTGCCAAACCCGTCTCTGCAGGACACGAGCGAAGAACACAACTCCAAAGTATCCTGCAATTACAACTGCAACAGGCATACTTGAAATAAACCCGGTAAATAAACAGGTCAAAGCACCCCAATGCCAGGAAGAATCCACCCGCTCCTGTAAAGCCCAGGCAGCAATTAATACAATAGGCAGATCAGCATAGCCTGAGAGCAGTTTTACATGACTCACTACTGAAGATTGTAGAATTACTGCCAATCCTATGAGAGGAAAAGCGATCAAATTTCGCATGGAGGTTTACGGGGAAGGCGTGAGAACCGGCTCTAGTGGAGCAATATCGACCGGTCGGAAGTTGGTAATGACAAGAACGATCTCAAGTCGGGAAAAGTCAACGGCAGGCTGAATTGTCGCTTGCTGGAACAGCTCAAATTCCAATGAACGAACCGTGAGGACCTGTCCAATGATCAGGTCTGCTGGGTATCCTCCACCCAAACCAGAAGTGAGGATCAAGTCACCCGACTCTACTGTTGCGTTTTGAGAGATCAAGTCAAGAGAAATATCGCCAGTAACAGATCCATAAAGCACGGCACTTGTATCTGCATTTTGCAAGTAAACATTGACCGAGGATGCCGGGTCTGTAATGAGCTGTACACGAGCAGCATCGGCAATAACAGCATCCACGCGACCCACAAGACCCTGGTTGGTCACAACAGGCATACCTCGTCTAATATCGTCATTCGAACCGCGATTGATAATAATGTAATGAAGGAATGGGCTTGGGTCGCGCCCGATAACAGATGCCGCTTTGTATGTGCTTTCAGGGTTAGATCGGGAAAAATCTACAAGAGCCGCAAGGATCTCGGTTTCATTGACGCGTTGCTGCAATTCAATAAGTTGGGCCTGCAGTTGAGAGACTTGGGCTTCCAACTCTGCATTGCGATTACGAAGGGTCACAATATCACGTGGCGCAGTAACAAAGTCTTGAAAGCCGAGAAACCGGCTGGATATCCAGGTTTGAACATCTACAAGCACAGAAGTAAATCCTCTGGAGGCAGACCCAAGGGCACCACTAAAGGCTAACACAAGAATGCCCCCAACCACCAGAAAGATAATAGTCGTTTGTAAGGAACGAGAGTTCATTTTTTACTCAGCCTCCAGCACGAAGGCTGTATATTTATCCTAAACGTGCCTGGTACTACCACGTTCAAGACCAATAAGATAACGGGATAGATTTTCAAGATCTTCGAAAACAGTTGCAGCACCTCGTGCTACACAGGTAAGGGGGTCTTCAGCCACCCACACACGAAGTTTTAATTCATCGGTGAGACGTTCTGCCAACCCCTGCAAAAGTGCACCGCCACCAGCAAGACAAATACCAATGTCCATTAAGTCTGAAACGATCTCGGGTGGTATCTCATCCAACGCGTCCCGGACAGTATCAATGATCACTTGCACCGAGCCGGAAAGTGCTTCACGAATCTCAACAGAAGATATTTCAATGGTTTCGGGCAAGCCGGTCACCAAATTCCGACCACGTACTTCCATTGTTTTTTCAGGCTGCAATGGATAAGCAGACCCAATCTGCCATTTGATCTGTTCGGCAATTCCAGTGCCCACTAACAGGTTGTACTTGTTGCGCAAATACTGCACAACATCCTGATCCATTTCATCTCCAGCCACTCTTAAAGAACGGGAAGCCACCACCCCACCCGTAGACATAACCGCGACTTCAGTCGTACCACCACCAATATCAACAACCATTGAACCACGAACTTCCCCAATGGGAAGACCGGCTCCTATCGCCGCCGCAATTGGTTCTTCGATCAACATAGCCTGGCGCGCCCCTGACGCCATTACCGCATCGTACACAGCGCGTTTTTCCACTTCAGTTACACCTGTAGGCAATCCGACGATCACACGTGGACGCGGAAGGGGCACAATGCTTTGCTCATGCACCTTGCCAATGAAATATTCGAGCATAACCCTGGTCACATCAAATTCAGCGATCACCCCATCACGAATAGGACGAACCACCACTACATTAGCGGGAGTACGTCCAACCATTTCCTTGGCTTCAAGACCGATCGCAAGTGGCTGTCGCTGTTTCTTATCGACGGTCACCCAGGATGGTTCATTGATCACGATACCCTTGCCACGAACATGTACAAGTGTATTCGCTGTGCCAAGGTCAATGGCAATGTCCAAAGAAAAAAGGCCTAACAGCCAGTTAATTGGGTTGAAGGCCAAAATCGGCTCCTATGATACGGGAATGGGTTCAAGCAAAACTGCCGACCCATTATACCATGAGGATAAGTCCGATTTTTTTTCAAACCCATTGGTCAAAAGGGGTAAAATCAGGAAAATTTTTTCACCTTGGAGAGAGAAATGTCGAAATTTGCAATTGTTACCGACAGTACGTCTTACATCCCATCTGAAGTGGTGCAAAAGCATGGGATTACCGTTGCCCCTCAAGTTCTTATTTGGGATAACCAAACCTACCGTGATGGTATTGATATTCAACCCACCGAATTCTACAGCCGCTTGAAAACCGCCAAGGTGATGCCTTCCACGTCACAGGTATCTCCAGCCACCATGCAGGAAATATTTCAAGGACTTGTAGATAAGGGAATGCCTGTGCTTGGGATCTTTATTTCGTCAAAACTTTCCGGAACCCTGCAATCTGCCATTCAGGCAAAGGATATGATGGGAAGCGCAGGCGAAAAAGTGACCCTTGTGGACAGCCAATCCACCGCTATGGGGCTTGGCTTTCAGGCGATCGCTGCTGCACGAGCTGCAGAAGCTGGCGCAAGCATCGAAGAAACTGCTGCTCTTGCATCAAGCGCCCACGAACGGACTGGGGTCTTCTTTGCCGTGGATACCCTTGAATTCCTCCACCGTGGAGGACGCATTGGAGGCGCACAACGCTTCATTGGCTCTGCATTAAACCTGAAACCGATCCTCGCTGTCAAAGATGGCAAAGTCGAAGGGATCGAACGTATCCGTACCAAAAGTAAGGCGCATGAACGCGTACTTGAGTTGGTCGCAGAACAAGTCAAAGGTAAATCGAACATTCGTCTTGCCACGCTCCATGCTAACTCTGCGGACGACGCAAAAAACTTGCTTGATCGAGCTGTTGCTGAACTCTCGCCAGTGGAAACTCTCTTCACAGAAGTCAGTCCAGTAGTTGGCACACATGCAGGTCCAGGTACGGTCGGACTTGCCTACATGTTCGATTAGTAAATGATCGAACCAAAACAATACGAACGCATCGTTCAATCGATGCCATTTCTAAAGAACGCAGACCCGGGATTCATCACAGAATTCCAGCGGTCTGCGTTCCTAGCGCAGATCCCTGCGGGACATGATGTTTTCCTTGAAGGCGACCGGGTTGAAGCCACTGCCCTGCTCATCTCAGGTGTGGTGCGGGTTTACAAGATCGGCGAAACTGGACGTGAGATCACGCTGTATCGCTTTGGGAATGGTTCTTCTTGTATTTTGACTGCCAACGCCATAATGAGCCAAAACACTTTCCCTGCCATTGCCACTGTTGAACAAGATGCAGAAGCAGTAATGATTCCTGCAAATGTCTTCCGCGATTGGGTCAAACGATATGACCTCTGGCGAGACTTTGTTTTTGACCTGCTCTCTCAAAGATTATCCACAGTAATGGCTGTTGTGGATGAAGTTGTTTTCCATCGTATGGACAGACGGGTTGCCAAACTCTTATTGAAACGAGGAAGAGAAGAAAACCCGATTCGTATTACCCACCAAGAAATCGCTTCGGAATTAGGCAGTTCACGTGAAGTCATCAGTCGTCTGTTGGAAGATTTCATTAGCGAGAGCAGCATCCGATCGGGGCGCGGGGTCATTGAAATTCTGGATTTTGAGGCGTTGGAATCTCGTTCGCTTGTGTGACATAGTCACAGACAGGTTTGGGAGTTTCTCCTATACTACGGGTAACAATTCACCTAAAGGAGAAACTAAGAAATGAAACGCAATCTTTCCAATACCGACCGCATTATCCGTGTTGTTCTCGCTGCTGTAATCGCCTACTTGTACTTTGGCGGGATCGTCACCGGAACTCTCGGCATCGTCCTACTCGTGCTAGCCGTCGTGTTCACATTCACTGCGATCGTGGCTTTTTGCCCGTTGTACCTGCCCTTCAAACTTAGCACTTATAAGAGCTAAATCGATAAAAGGAGCGGACGAATATTCGTCCGCTCCTTGATTTAAATTATGAACGCACAAGAATTTCAACAAAAACTGGACACTACGGAAAAGCCGATCGTGGTGGATTTCTGGGCAACGTGGTGCGGTCCATGCATGATGACCAAACCCATCCTCGATAAGCTTGGTAAAGAATATGCTGAAGACGTGGAGTTCTTACCCGTCAATGCTGATGACTCTCGCGATGTGTTGGGAAATTATCATATCCTTGGTATCCCAACCGTGATCGCCTTTAAGAACGGAAAAGAAGTGGCACGAGTGACTGGCGCACAAAATGAGGCAGGCTATCGCGCCATCTTCGATTCGTTATCAAAGGGGCAGGAAGTGAAAATTCCCATGACACAGTTCGACCGCATGCTCAGGCTAGGCGCGGGCGGACTTCTGCTGATGTATGGTGTATCAAACAGCAATTGGTTCGTTGTGGGAATTGGAGCGATCATCGCGTTTCTGGGTATTTACGACCGCTGTCCGATTTGGAATGCGCTGACGAGAACCTTCCAGCGAAAATAAAACTCAATGGTCAGTAAACAGGCTCCGGCGAATGCTGGAGCCGTTTTGTTTGCATCCCAATGAAAGTGACGGGTATAATCCCGTTATATGATGCATACAATCCCTTTGATCATTGGAGTTGCGGGCGGGTCAGGCTCAGGAAAGACGACGGTTGCACAGGAATTATTGAGAAGAGTGGGGGCAGATCGGATCGCTTATCTTCAGCATGATTCGTATTATAAAGATCTGCGATTTTTACCATCCACCCATCATTCCGAAATAAATTTTGATCACCCCAATGCGCTTGAAACCGAATTACTGATCGAACACATCATTTCCCTGCGGGAGTTCAAACCTGTGCAGGTTCCCATTTATGATTTTTCCACCGACACGCGCAAATCAGAAACATTCACGGTGGAGCCTCGCAATGTGATCCTTGTGGAAGGGATTTTGCTTTATGTGGAACCTGAACTGCGGAAGTTGTTCGATGTAAAACTGTTCGTAGATGCTGATTCAGATATTCGCTTCATCCGCCGCCTGCATCGGGATATTACAGAACGCGGGCGTTCAACTGAGTCTGTGATCGAACAATATTACGCAACAGTGCGACCGATGCACCTCGAATTTGTAGAACCTTCGAAACGCTATGCAGATGTCATTATCCCAGAAGGCGGACATAATGTTGCCGCCCTGGATATGGTTACAGCAAGGATAGAATTGCTGCTCAAGTAATATCAATTTTTATATTTCACAACTCAAGGAGAGACGTATGGCAAAACAATGGAGCACCCCACCCGCAATGCAGATCGACCCGAAGAAAAAATATCGGGCACACATGGAAACCGATAACGGTACGATGGTAATCGAACTTTTTGCAGATAAGACACCCATTACCGTGAACAATTTCGTATTTCTTTCGCGTGAAGGCTATTATGATGGCGTGATCTTCCATCGCGTGATCTCGAACTTCATGGCACAGGGCGGCGACCCAACCGGTACCGGACGCGGCGGACCTGGTTACAAATTTCAAGATGAATTCCACCCCAGCCTCAAGCACAACAAGCGCGGCATTCTTTCGATGGCAAATGCAGGACCGGGCACAAATGGATCACAGTTCTTCATCACCCATGGACCGACTCCTCATCTCGACAATCGCCACACGGTGTTTGGCGAAGTGGTGGAAGGCGAGAATGTATTAATGTCCATTCCAGAACGCGACCCGATGAAGCTGAATGCTCCGGCCGTGAAGATCATCCGTGTCACAATCGAAGAGATCTAATTCAACACCTGAAAACAGACTCTCCACAACAGTTCTGCGCATTCTCGCAGTGCTGGCAGTGATCGGGATCACGGTCTATGTATACAGCATTCGAGATCAGGTAGAGGAATTTGCGCAGTATGGTTATTTTGGTGCCTTCCTCATTATGGTGATCGCCAATGCAACCGTGATCTTGCCCGCGCCAGGCGTGGCGGTGGTTTTCGCCATGGGTAGTGTACTTAACCCCTTGGGCGTTGCACTCGCTGCCGGAGCCGGTGGTACGATCGGCGAACTGACTGGTTATTTAGCCGGCTTTGGCGGACAAGCCGCTGTTGAAAAGACAAAGGTCTACAATCGCATCCTGCCTTGGGTGCAAAAGGATGGAGCCTGGGTTATTCTCGTTTTATCTGCCATCCCCAATCCCTTTTTTGACGTGGCAGGGATTGCAGCTGGAATCTCCAAAATTCCTCTCTGGAAGTTCATGCTGGCATGCTGGGTTGGGCAGACGATAAAAATGGCAATGTTCGCTTACGCAGGCGCCTATTCAATAGACTGGATCGCAAGTTTCTACAAATGAACAAGACCTGACAGATTCTAATTTCTGTCAGGTCTATCTTTTTATAAAAGGAGTTCTCCATGAGCAACTATGACAGCGTCGATGCCTACATCGATAAAAATCTCAACCAAAGTTTAGACGAACTCAAGAAATATGTCGCCCAGCCCAGTATCAGCGCCCAAAATTTGGGATTGAAAGAATGTGCCCAACTTGTAAAGGAAATGCTCGAGAAGCGCGGCTTTTCAGCCGAGATCATGGCGACGGAAGGTGCACCTGTTGTCTTTGCAGAACGCAAAGGCAAAGTGGATAAAACCATCCTCATCTACAACCATTACGACGTCCAACCGCCGGAACCCTTGGAATTATGGGACAGCCCCCCTTTTGAACCAGAGATCCGCGACGGAAAAATGTATGGTCGTGGCGTTAGCGACGATAAGGGGCACCTCACTTCACGTCTGCATGCGATTGATGCGATCCTAGCTGAAGAGGGTGAATTACCCTGCAACCTAAAATTCATCATTGAGGGTGAAGAAGAAACTGCCAGCGTTCATTTGCATGAATTCATTTCCAAGAATCTGGATCGGCTCCAAGCCGATGCCTGTATCTGGGAATTTGGCAGTGTAGACCATCGCGACCGTCCACAGCAGTATCTTGGTCTGCGCGGAATTTGCTATGTGGAATTATCGGTCACATCACTGGGTACAGACGTTCATTCTGGGATTGGTGGCAGCATCTTTCCCAACGCCGCATGGCGATTAACTTGGGCATTGAGCACTCTCAAAGGTGTAGATGAACGGATTCGCATTCCCGGCTTTTATGATGATGTGGTGCAGCCGACAGACCGCGACCGCGAGTTCATGGCAAAACTCCCTGACCCGGCAGAAGACTACAAGACCCGCTTCGGGGTGAAGAAGTTCATCAAAGGGTTGGAAGGCGGCATGGAGTTAAAACTCGAAGAGGTCTTCACGCCAACTTGTACCATTTGCGGTCTCACCAGCGGATATCAAGGTCCCGGCTCGAAAACCGTTCAGCCTGCCTTTGCCTCTGCCAAAGTGGATTTCCGCCTTGTGCCGAATCAAATGCCGAAAGACATCCTCAAGAAACTGCGCGCCCATTTGGATGCCGAAGGTTTCAGCGACGTTGAAATCAAATTCCTGGGTGGCGAGCCTGCCGCGCGGACAGATCCGGATCATCCTTTCGTCAAACTGGTCAGCGAAACCGCTGAAGAAGTCTACGACGCGAAGATGGACATTGTCCCCATGATCGGCGGCTCTGGTCCCAACTATCCGTTCGTTCACGAGCTTGGCTTGCCAGTGGTATGTATGGGAATTGGCTACCCGAACACCAAAGCCCACGCCCCCAACGAAAACTTCCGCATTGACCTTTATGTGCAACACGCCAAACATACAGCAAGGGTCATTCGAGAATTCGCGAAGTAACTTACTGACGATTGACCATGGACAATAGACTATGGTCATTCGTCTCTAAAGTGACCTTATACACTCCAATTTAGTGACTTTCTTTTCGTCAAATCTGCGTATAATGTGTTTGTAACAATTTTCACAATATACCCAAATCCCTTTGGAGGAAACCATGTTCGTTGGCGAAAGAATGTCCCACCCTGTTATTACTGTCACACCGGAAACTCCGGTGCATGATGCGCTAATTATGTTCAAGAAAGAACACATCCGTCGCGCCCCAGTCGTCAAAGACGGCAAGATGGTTGGTATCGTTTCTGAAAGCGATCTTCTCAATGCCTCTCCCTCCCCCGTCACCAGCTTGAGCGTGTGGGAAATGAACTACCTTATCAGTAAAGTAACCATCAAACAGGTCATGAGCAAGAAACTCATCACAGTCGATGTTGATACCCCCATCGAAGAAGCTGCCCGTATCCTGGCAGATAAAAAACTGGGCGGCTTGCCTGTCATGCGCTCTGGCAAACTCGTTGGCATCATCACCGAAACCGACCTGTTCAAGATTTTCCTTGAATTGATGGGCGCTCGCACCAAAGCCATCCGCGTCACCGCCGAGATCGACGACAAACCCGGTGCACTTGCCAAACTCACCAAAGCCGTATCCGATGCGGGTGGTAATTTCATCTCCTTCGGTCAATTCTCAGGCGACGACACCTCCAGCAAGATCGTCACCTTCAAAGTAGCAGGCTTGAAAAAGGACGAGATCACAAAATCTCTTAGCAAGACGGTAAAGAAATTCTGGGATATCCGCCAAAGTTAATTCTCTAAGCAAGAAAAGGGCGCATGGACTTCTCCTTTCCATGCGCCCTTTTTTATTTTTACGGATTCGCATCCCAAGGTGCCGTACCACTCCCGCCCCCGCCTCTCAGCGACCTTTGAACTGGTTCAACTAACTCAGGCAGAATCTCAGCCGTAGCCGCCAGCAGCCCAAAACAACCTGCGATCATCATGTCACCAAATGGGACAGCATAGTAAGGCTGCAGCGATTTACGATTTGGGGTTTTCGATTGATGATTAAATAAACTTCGGCGTGGGCCCGTTACCACCACATCGAATTCGTCTTTGCCAAATTCAAACACATCCTGTGAATACATCAAAGCACCATGCCCCATATCATCATAGACATCTTGATGCTTGAGCGAGCCATCTGCCAGCTTACGAATCAAGCCTTCCAGCTTGGGCAGGTCGATCTCACCAGTATGATGTTCAAAGACCCCTTCAATGCCCTGCTCTCCTAAACGGAACGCCAGGGTATGAAAATTCCCAACATTGCACACGATCTTATTTTTACGCTTCGCCGCCACTGGGTCAAAACCAGCACCGAGGACCGCGGCAGGCGCTGTATCCATCACCACCAGCGGACAAGGCAACTCATCCGCCGAGTCTGCTACAGATTGCAAGCGGGTCATGATCTTGGGAATTTCATTTGAAGGGAAGGCAAAGGCTGAAAGTGAATTCTTCGCCTTGATGCGTTCATCTAAATAATCAAACCTGAACTGTCGGTCTGAAACACCTGCGGGCGCATTGCCGTGGTCAAAAACAGCGACGGCAACAGCAGAGAGATCGTCAAGCGAGACACCATAATCTGCGAAAGTTTTTGAAAGCAAGGGAAAATCAAAATCCTTCAATTCCAAATATTTGACCTTTGCCTTGAGACCCTCGACCTCATCCTCACCAACAATCTTTATCCCCAACGCCTCGACCTTATCCAACTCATCGTTCAAGGTTGTCGCAGCAGATGGTGTCATGTAAACCGGAATCCCTGCGCGGGCATATTCTTCGATCGCCCAGGCGGAGGGGCCGCCTCCCATTTGATGTCCAGTTAGCAGGATCGGGGTCCGCGAAGGAAGCGACTGTTTGAGATGGCGATGAACCATCATCGTAGGCGAAGGCAGGACGAGTTTGAATCCGTTCTCTATGTCGAGATTCGAGTCATAAAGAAAAATATCTTGCGTGCCTGTACCAATATCTACTGCCAAGATTTTCATAGATACCTCTTGCACAAATGATAACAAAAAAGATGCACCGTGTGGCGCATCTTTTATTCTTACTGTGAGTCGTCTACCACATACTCTTCGTCGATCTCGCCGTCACCGTCGAGGTCTACGCCAAAGTAAATGCCTTCAGGGTTCGCATCCGTCCACTCGGCATAGTTGACGTAGATTAACGCGCCTTCATTCAAGATGATATCTTCTGCATAGAATTCCTCTTCCGCTTCGTCAGTAATGCGTGTGAGGTAAAAATTGAACGAGCCTTCACCGCTCAGCTTTTCGGTGTTGATGAGCAAATCACCTGCGGCACTATCCAACCAGGCTGTAATGGTGCCGCCACCCACTATATCTGCGCCGTAGACTTCGAAGTAGTAATCGGCATCGGGATTTTCCACGCCGAAGATGATGCTTGGCGATTCGTCGGAAGTGGTTTCGTAAGCGATCATTTCATCAGCCGGATAGAAATACGCCACATCCACCTGACCCGGCGCAAGATAAATGCCTTCCACACCAATGGTGTAACCAGGACCGATCAATACGAGATCTGTAAGAGTTTCTTCTGTCAATTCGGAGCCATCAATAGTGACGGTCACATCCAAATTGGCAGGGACAGAATAAATGGGTTCTGGCGTTTCGCCGCTGGCAAGCATGCGATATTTGGTATAGGTTGCACCGGGAATTTCGTTGACGATCTGCCCATCCACATAACCAAGACGGTTACCGCTGTCATCGGTGATGAGGATATGACCTTTGCCATCCAGAAAGATCTGGTTGAGGGGCTCAGTCGCAGCTGCCAACTTGCCCACATGGGAGTATCTGCCTTCACAGAAGGGACAGGCTTGGGTGTCGAGGCGAGCCGAAGTCGGAGTCAGATCGAGAGTCTGTGAATCCGCATTTCCAGACCAGACATCCGTTTCGACTGCTGGATTGATGGAAGTCTCATAGGTCCAGGAGTCATCACGCGAGTCGATGAACAATTCACGGGTCTCACCGGGATAATTATTATCGTAGGCAAGAATGGCGTACAAACCATCGCCTTTATCTTCCACACCAAACGGTGTAATGGCATGCCCCTCACCGCGGTCGTTATAGATACCGATGGTGTAGGTTTCGCCGTTTACATCCATCTGCCGAATGATCTCCAAAATTTCCATGGGTGCTCCGTTGATCACACTGGAAGCGGTTGGGTCCACGGCTTGGGTTGCCCACCAATATGCAATTTCACGTTGAAGCGTTTCGTCGTTGATGTCTAATTCACTGGCTGTGTTCCCGCCAAAGTCTGAGGGGGAAACATGCCCGGTATACATCATCAAACTGAGTACCGCCATCCCTTCGCAATGCCCACCTGCCATATCGCCATTGATCTGGTCCATCCACTGCTCGGCAGGCGGAGTAAGAATGCATTCATCCCCATTGATATCAGCGCAAACTTCATCCCCGAACATGCGGCGTAATTCCTCTGCAGTCAAATTCGTTGCAGGGATATCATCGCCATAATTTTCGAAGCTAAAACCATTCTCTTCGGGTGTGAAACCGAAATCATAAACGACCTCACCTGGCGTACTTGTATCCACAGCAGCTTCATCTACGCTTTCCTCGGTCGGTTCTCCTGTAAGGAACTCTTCTTCTGTGAATTCCTCTTTGTAATACTCGGAACCATCACAAGCAGACAAAACCAGACTAAATAGAACCAAGATCGAAATGAGTACAAGAACTAGGTGTTTTTTCATTATTCTCCTTTTACTGAGTCTCTAATTAAAGATTTTACGGGAAGGTCTTGATGAACCATTCTCCGTACCTCAACAACAGGTCAGGCTATATACCTTTAGAGTACATAGCCTGACCTATAATCATTTTTTACAAGTAGTTATTGTTTCAGAAATGAAAATACTGCTTTAAACCTTTTGCAAGACAAAATACCAATAACGACGTTGTTCCAAATGCGGTGAAACAGAAGTTGGGGAAGTCAGATCCAGCCCGGCGAAATGATAGAACTGTTTCTGCAGAATGCGGGGAATATAAGTTTTCACAAGCTGGATTCGTCGTTCACGGTCGAGCTCCATTGCTTTGAGAACATTATCGGTTATGTCCTCTTTCTTTATGACCTTTAATCCCATCTCTTCGATCTGAGTATGCCATTCAGGTGTTTTTTCTTCATAGCGAAGGTCTGTGTACAAGAAATAGCCACCAGGTTTCAATACACGCCGCACATGCTGAAAAAATTTATGAATATTTGGATAATACAATGAGGCTTCAACATTTACCACCACATCGAACGAATTATCCGGGAATTGCAGATCTTCTGCATTTCCATGCTCGAAACGAAGCCCATCAATGATATGGTGATTTCGGCAAAATTCAATCGCCTTGGCAGAAAAATCCACACCGACGTACGAGCGAGGCTTGAAATACCGCATGATGAATGAAGCTCCACCACCCCGCCCTGAACTCACCTCAAGTGCATCTACATTTGACCAATCTACATGTCTGGCAACATGATGATAAAGCTGCATTGGATATCGATGTATCTCGTCATCAGGTTCGAGCACCAATGGGTCCTGTCCTTCATGATGGGCTGTGTACCCAAAATTCATGAACATTACATCCTTGCTCAAATTCAAAGTAGAGAGGAATTCATATTGCAATCGGGTAAGCAGGCTTTTAATGGTTGGGAATTGGTGGAATAACAGTTTATTAAGCATCGCTCTCTCCTATAAAAATTTACAAAAGACATCCAGGTTTGGATGTCTTTTGTGAATAGTGATAATTATAACCCCGAGCTTTTTGTGAAGATACAACCTTTCAAAGGTGATGGCAATGCAATCAAGCCAAAGGGAGGCTTAACCCTGAACCTGTAATTTCATCATGTAAGCGGATCGCTTCAGTCGTGCCATGGCTTGTTCCAATTTTCTCAATAAATTTACACACGCTGAAGTTTCTGCTCGCAGCCTCATAGATCTGCAACCAGCTTTCAAATTGATCATCCACGACATCTCGTGGATACTTGACCTTGTAGGCTTTCAACTTCAACCGGTATGGTTTTGGCGTTAACCTTGCACGAAAACAACCTTGTTTTCGACAAATCGCGGCATACAAGGGATCACTATGGAAATCCCTCATCATTGCCATTGTGGACGAATCACGCGCATCGAAACTACGCCCAGTCACAATCACGCGGGCTCCCTGATAGGTCTCATAAATACGGAAGCCCAATTCGGCATATTTGGAATTTAATGCCAGGTTGCGAATCATTTCGAATATCTTCTCTTTGTCGGTCCCAGCATTTTTCTTGAACAATCCGCCCAATCCTGCGGGTTTTGGTTTATCAATATCAAGAAACATCAGATTTTCGGTATTCAGCACCTGTGCCCCATAACGATTACGGGTAATAACGGTCTTGTCGTCTAAAGCCTGTAACAACTCTTCACGAATCTCAACCTCGTAATCCTCAAAAACATCCGTTTCCCCATTTATTTTCCTTTTTATTAGGTCAGTCTTTTCTCTTGCTTTCATCCCCGCATCATCCAATGAGATATTCGAACCACCATATGTCGTGATTTCCTTCATCTCCCCCTGAATATTGATCCTTGTCTTTTCAGCTATCCAATACTTGAATATTTTCATAAATAACTCCTTCGGCTTTACAAGAAGTATAGCCTCACGGATTAAAAAGAAACATCCTCCAAATTGGGGATTTGGAGGATGAACTCAAATCAATTTAATATCATTCTGGTCGGTATGGTGCTTTCGTGTCTATACTACCAACGAATTGAGGCAATTTAGTATGTCCCAAATTCTGGCGAATTGCCATATTCTCGCCAAGGTGATACCAGTAATGATAGATAACCCGTTGTATGAGATTACCATATTTGTATTGAATGGGTTTTCCATTGCTGATCACATTCTGTTGAAGTGTGCGTGTTGTCAATGAATCTAACCAGGGATCAGCCGCCTTGGCGATCTTTTGCCAAGCTTCCAGCATCACCTTTAGCGATGGAGTACTGGCTGGAGCGCCATAAGCAAAATCAGTTGCAATATCCGGGTACAGGGTGATTCCCTGTCCGTAAGACAAAAAATATCTTTGCTCCTGCCATGCCAAGTGTCCAACATTCCAGCTAAGACAATTCATTGGCAAAAAGCGTTTCTTCGCCTCTTTCTCAGTGATGCCTTTGATCCCACGTAAAAATTCGCTACGGGTAAAACGAAGTTGAAGAACAAGGGGATGAGTCATAATCAAATTATCTTTATAAAAATATTGGGGCGGGTATCTCCCGCCCCCAAAAAAGAGCATTACACCAGTTGTTCGTAATTCTCAGGCAGCCAGCAGCAGAGTACCAACTCTCTCGCTGCCTTAACCTCATCCATGCGACCAAACGGAGTGGTGCTAGGCGCGTTCTTGACCAGATCAGGCTGGGTCTTGGCTTCCTCCGCGATCTTGATCAGAGCATCGACGAAACGGTCGAGAGTATCTTTATTCTCAGTCTCAGTCGGCTCGATCATCAGCGCTTCATGGACGATAAGCGGGAAGTAGTTTGTGGGCGGATGGAATTTGTAATCCATCAGACGCTTGGAAATATCCAAGGCGCGGATGTCACTGCCTTCGAAACGTCCTTCCATCACGAATTCGTGCATGCAGATGCGGTCGTAAGGGATGTGGTAGGTGCCGCGCAAGCGAGCTTGCAGGTAATTCGCGTTTAATACGGCATACTGTGAAATGGCTTTCAAACCGTCCGGTCCATGCATGGCAATGTAGGTATAAGCGCGGACAAGCCCGCCACCAAAGTGACCGTGGAAGGCTTTCATACGTCCGATGCTGTTCTTGGGGGAAACAAAGCCATACAGCGGAGCGGTTTCGTCGTCGCCTTCTTCAATGATGCCAACAAGCGGCGACGGAAGGAAATCGACCAAACGCTGGCTGACGCCAACCGGACCAGAGCCCGGTCCGCCGCCACCATGCGGGACGGAGAAGGTCTTGTGCAGGTTGAAGTGCATCACGTCGAAGCCGAGATCGCCGGGGCGGACGATGCCAAGCAAAGCATTGAGGTTCGCGCCATCCCCGTACATCAGACCGCCGCAATCCTTGACCAGTTTGATGACTTTTTCGATGTTCTCATCGAACATGCCTAGGGTGTTCGGGTTGGTGAGCATCATACCAACGACAGTATCGTCACATGCCGCCTCGAGGGCTTTGAGGTCCACGTTGCCGCGCTCGTCCGATGGGATCGTTACCACGCTCATACCCAACATACCGACCGAAGCAGGGTTCGTCCCATGCGCCGCATCGGGAATAAGCATCTTGGTGCGTTTGATATCACCACGCGATTTGTGATATGCCGCCATCATCAAGACGCCAGTAAATTCGCCGTGGGCACCGGCAGCAGGTTGAAGGGTTACACCGGCAAAACCGCTGATCTCTTTCAACCATTCCTGCAATTCGAACATCAAAACCAGATTGCCTTGCACGGTTTCAACCGGCTGCAATGGATGAGTAAAGAGATAACCCGGCAAACGGCAGGTATCTTCGTTGATCTTTGGATTGTATTTCATCGTGCAAGAACCCAAAGGATAAAAGCCTTCGTCCACACTGTAGTTGAATTTGCTCAACTTGATGTAGTGACGAACCACGTCCACTTCGGCGAGTTCGGGGAGAGGAAGGTCAGAGCGAAGCAACTCTTTGGGAGGCAGAGCAACTTCGGGCACGTCTGAGGCGGGCATGGTCACGCCAATGCGTCCCGGTGAGGAGAGTTCAAAAATGGTCGGTTCAATTACGGTAGCCATTATTCCATCTCCTTCAATATTTCTACGAGCGTATCAATTTCATCTTTGCTGTTCATTTCGGTGACAGCCACCAGAAGATGATTGGAGAGCGAAGGATAATCCTTGCCAAGATCGTAACCGCCGAGAATGCCGTTATCTAGCAAGTATTGGTTGACTTCACTCGCAGGCTTCGGACAGCACAAAACGAATTCATGGAAGAACGGTTCAGTGAAGCACAAACCGAAACCATCGATCTTACCGAGTTCACTTGCCGCGTAATGCGCCTTTTGATAACAAAGGTTCGCAACTTGCTGCAAGCCAGTCTTGCCAAGAGTGGACATGTAAACAGCGGCAGCCAATGCGAGCAAGCCTTGATTGGTACAAATGTTTGAAGTGGCTCTTTCGCGTTTGATGTGCTGCTCGCGAGCCGTAAGGGTCAACACGTACGAGCGTTGTCCACGGGCATCCACAGTTTCACCAACAAGACGACCTGCCATTTTGTGAACATAGGATTTCTTGGTTGTGAAGAATCCGAGGTAGGGTCCACCATACCAAAGGGGAATGCCGAAAGGCTGAGCTTCGCCCACGACAATATCTGCACCCATCGAGGCGGGAGTTTTGAGCATGAGCAAGGCGGTGGGGTTTGCAACGATGCAAACGAGAGCACCTTTTGCATGGGCATCGTCGATGAGTTTGGTGTAATCGTAGATGCGACCGAAGAAATCAGGATACTGCACAACGACGAGCATGGTGTTCTCGTCTACCAATGCCATGAGGGATTCAGGTCCCGCCTCAAGATCGACATTGGGATCGTCACCCGCTTCTTCGATTCCCATACCCTGTGAGTAGGTTCGAATCACCTCGCGATACTGCGGGTGGACAGTGGGAGACATGACGACTTTCTTGCGCTTGCCACGGAACTGGGCAAAGGCGAGATTAACCGCTTCGGCTGTGGCAGTCGCGCCATCGTAGTGAGAGGCGTTGGAAACTTCCATGCCAGTCAGGCTGCTCATCAGGGACTGATATTCAAAGATGGCTTGCAGAGTTCCCTGAGAGATTTCGGGCTGATACGGCGTGTATGCTGTATAGAATTCACCACGACGAAGCATGTGGTCCACAACCGATGGAACATAGTGATGATACGCACCTGCTCCGAGGAAGGAGATAAGGTGTTCGCGCACATTTTCGTTGGTAGCAGCCATATCCGCGAGATGTGCGGCGGCTTCCATTTCGGTAAGCGCAGGGGGAAGGTTCAATTCAGGGAAGCGGTGCTTGGCAGGGATCGCCTCAAAAAGATCATCAAGCGATTTCACGCCGACAGTCTGGAGCATCGCATCCCGTTCTTTGGGGGAAATTGGGATGTAAGTCATGGTTTGCCTTTCAAAGTAATAAGGATCAAGAAATGAGGTATGAGGTTAGAACCCTGTACCTCATCCTTTTTCTTGTTACTAGTGTGATCTTCCTTCACAGTAAGTTGTATAAGCTGCAGCATCCATCACATCACCCGCAGCGCTGCCTTCGACCTTGATCATCCATGCTGCACCATAGGGATCTGTATTGATGGTTTCGGGAGCATTGGAAAGATCTTTATTGACAGCGGTCACTTTCCCGGCTGCCGGGGCGTAAATTTCTGAAGAAGCTTTTACAGATTCAACCGAAGCGATCGCTTTTCCAACGGTCACTTCTTCGCCTTCATCAACAAGGATCTCGACAAAGACAATGTCAGAAAGCTGGCCTTGAGCATAATCTGAGATACCGACTGCACCGGTGGAGGGGTCGAACCATTCGTCGGATTTGGTGTACTTGAGGTTGGCTGGTGCGTTCATTTTTAGTCTCCTATTGGATTTGAGGTTTGGGCGAATCAAAAGAGGACGCGCAATATTATTATCGCGCGTCCTCTGTAATGGAACCTGAGAGATTGGGGTAGTCGTTTCGTCTGTAGTCGCTTGGCCTTGTAATCGTTGGGGTATTTTCCAACCGACTATTTGACTATTTGACTATTCGACTATTTAACTAACTTTACACCGTCGGTATCCCTTTGGCGGGGAGTTTTCCAGAGTGATTGCGGTTACAGGGTCCTTTTGCCTGAGAGATTCATCTGGCTTCGCCTCGATTCCAGATTTGCACCTTCGGCGTCCTCTTACGGGGATCTCTTCCCTGTAATCCGTTCAATTGTTGTGCGAATTCTAAGGTTTTGAGGGGACAGAGTCAAGGGAGAAATGTAATCATTAAGGTGGTGAGGTCCGTGGCTGTCTCTCAGCTTGAAGGTACTGCTGCAACTGGGCGATCATCTCTTGATATCGAGGGTCGTTGATGGCATTATCCATTTCGAACGGATCGAGTTTCAAATCGTAAAACTCAGACAAGTCATCCTGGGTTTCGATATAGATGTAATCGCCAGTATGAATGGCAGACCAAGCTCCACGGTCGGGCCAGGCTTCAAGCAGGATATGGTCGCGCCATTCGGTTTCTCCACCGAAAAGCGGCACCAAAGATCGACCATCCACAGAATCGGGAAGGCGTGTATCAGAAAGCTCGTAGATGGTTGGTGCAATATCGATGTTGGAAACAATGCGGTCGTCCACATACGGGGTTGGGATCAACGCAGGGTAGCGAATGGCAAAAGGAACCTTAACCGATTCCTCGTAGGCCGTACTTTTCGAATCCAAACGATGCTCACCCCAATGTTTGCCATTATCAGAAATATAGATGATGACAGTGTTGTCCAATTCGCCCATCTCAGAGAGCTTGTTGATAAGGTCTGGCATGGTCCGGTCTAGCGCAACCAGAGTCAGGATTTGTCTTCTCCGAGTGTTATCGATAGAAGTTATGTCATCATCTGTCAGCGGAGCCATATTCGAAATGGACTCGGGTTTGTCTGAGACATCTTCTTCATTGAAACTTACTGGTCGATAGGGAGGTAAATCCATGTAAAGCCCAGCATCTTCTTCAGCAGGAGTAAATGGCGCATGCGGTGCATTCGGGGCATAGATCAAGAAAAATGGCTTGGACTGCTGACTGGCTTCTTCAAGAAATTGAACGCCATAATCTCTGAATAGATAAGTGGCATAACCCGTGTGCTTGGACCAGGTCCCATTGACATTGAGATCAGGATCGTAATAGTTCTTCATCGTCCCACCCCAGAACGAAACCCAAAAATCATATTCAGGGCGCATGTCCCCTTTCCATGAATTCAGATACTTACCGACCAAACCAGTGTAATAGCCGTTGCGATGAATATCTTCAACGATCGTCCGAAATTCAAGCGGGTCTTCATTGACGTGCACCCAGTGATTATGAGCATACATCCCGGTCAGGATGCTCGCGCGGCTCGGGCAGCAAAACGGAGTGGTGATATATCCTTTGGAAAATGTGACACCCTGATCAAAGATCAACTGTTGGGTGTTGGGCATGTATTCCATTGTGTCATATCGCTGGTCATCGGTAATGATGATCAGAAAATTCGGACGTGTATCGTTAATACGCGGAAAACCCTGGCAGGAAGAAAGAACTGACACTACCAAGGTAATAAGTACAAAGTAATGCAGTTTCTTCATCTATTTCCTTTTGTTAAAGGGTGTATCGGCCCGGCGCACAGGTAGTTTGGCGCGCGGCTTTTGCTCCATCTTCGGAACTTTATTCCCCTTCAATTCCTGAATCTCTTCCTCGGTCAAATAACGCCACTGACGCGGCTTGAGATCACCCAACCGCAGCGTTCCAATTCTTACGCGGATAATGCGAACAACAGGTAAACCAAGCAGTTTTCCTACTTCGCGAATCTGTCGTTTCTTCCCTTCACCCATCACCACACGGATCCATGCGCCTTTGCCAGACGAAGAAATAAAATGAACATTAGCAGGCTGGGTGCGGTCTCCTTCAGGTAGGACAACACCTCTGCGCCATGCTTCAAGTTGTTCATTATCCGGTTTGCGGGCAATGAGAACACGATATTCTTTTTCATGTGCATATCGTGGATGGGTCAACTTGTTCGTCAAGTCTCCATCATTGGTCATAAGGATCAAGCCTTCAGAATCGAAGTCGAGACGCCCAACCGGGTAAAGATGACCCTGCACAGGAATCAAGTCACGAACTGTCTGGCGGTCATCCTGTCCTTCTGCAGCCGAGAGTACATTGCGTGGTTTGTATAAGGCAATATAGGTCATCGTCTCAGGCTTGGCAAGCGTCTTACCATCTACCTTAATCGTATCTACTGCCAGGTCTGCCTTTTGCCCCAAGGTGGCAACCTGCCCATTGACCGAAACACGCCCCTCAATAAGAAATTCCTCGCACGAGCGGCGAGAACCATACCCCGCCTGAGCGAGAATTTTTTGCAAACGTTCCTGCATAATTAACCTTTCAATAATTCTTGTGGTTCGGGTTCAGTTTCAACCGGAGCGGCAAGCGGCGGCAATTCCATAATGGAACTCAAACCAAAATGCTGCAAAAATTCCGGTGTGGTCGAATAAAGTATCGGACGCCCCGGACCTTCTGTACGTCCTGATTCCTGGATCAAACCCTTGCTCAACAAACTTTTCATCATACCGTCGCTGTTGACACCACGGATCGCATCCACCTGCGGACGTGTGACGGGCTGCTGATAGGCAATGATCGCCAATGTCTCCAACGCGGCGCGGCTGAGGTGTGTGATCGCCTCCAAACCCAGGAAGGTTTCCACCAAACCAGCGATCTCAGGCGCTGTTGTCAATTGAACACGTCCTGCATTTCGCTGAAGACGCAATCCGCGTGTTTTCAGGGCATCATCCAGTTCCTTCAATCCGCGCTCCACGACAGAGGCAGTCACATCCAATGCCTGCGACAATTGCTGCAACGGCACAGGCTCCGCCGATACGAACAACATCGCCTCGATCTTTGCCGCCAGGCTTAATTCTTCATTTGAGATGGGTTCAGATTCGCTCATGCTATAATTGCTCCGCAGTCCATATTTCAAGAAAATAAAAAAACTATGAAAACAAAAAAGTATCTCTACCTTTTTATCGTTTCGCTTGTTGTTTCATCACTGGCTTGTTCCATCAATGTTGGTGGACCGGAATATCCGGCTCAAACCGTACCAGCCTCGCCAACCGACGCTCAAGCCTTACGCGACATGATCCAACAAGCCATGATCACAGGCGCCGAAACAGGCGTCATTACACTCTCCATCACAGAAAACCAGCTCACTGGCTTCATGGCAGAAAAACTTGCACAACAGACCAATCCGCCATTCACCGACCCGCAAATATTACTGCGCAATGGTCAGATGCAAATGTATGGCAAAGTTACACAAGGCTGGTTCACAGCGAACATGCTCATCACCATGAACGTCACTATTGATGAGATAACCGGGCAACCCAAAATGCAGATCGTATCTGCTGATTTTGGTCCCGTCCCTGCACCTGAAGGCATTAACAACGCCGTCAGCGCCATCATCGACGAAGCCTTCACTGGCTCGTTTGGTCCCGTTGCAGTTGGCTTTCGATTGGAGACAATAACGATTGCAGACGGTATCATGACCTTGACCGGACGCATCAAATAGCGGCTGGATTATACCCGACATGCCCCGCCTCCCCCTCCGCCCGAACCTGCTTGCCGCCACCCTGATTTTGGTTACACTGTTGGTGTCTTGCAAGTCTCCGCAGCTCAACAGCGAGATATCCATCACCATCACTGCAGACGGCGAAACGAGAGATGTAAGTGTGACACAAGGGCTAACAGTCTCTCAAGCTTTGGAGAGTGCAGGCATTGAAATCGGTGGGCTCGACAAAACCGAACCACCGCTCTACACAGTTATCAGCAATGGTGCCTTAATTACTTTAACTCGCGTTGAAGAGATCTTTGAAACCGAAGAGGTGGTCGTCCCTTTTGAGCGGCAAGTTGTCCGCAATGAAACATTACCTGAAGGTGAAACCCGTCTGGTGCAAGCCGGCGTGAACGGACTTGAAGAGATCACCTATCGCAGAATATTAGAAGACAAAGTAGAAGTCAGTGAAACGGTCGTGAAGACCATTGTCTTGAAAGAAGCCCTGCCCGAGATCGTTATGGTCGGCGCGCAGGCTTCTTTTGTACCGTTGAATATTCCCGGCACATTGGCTTACCTTGCAGGCGGCAACGCATGGATCATGGAAGGTTCCACCGCCAATCGCCGTGTCATCGTCAGTACTGGGGATCTGGATGGACGCATCTTCACCCTTTCGCCCAATGGCGAATATTTAGTCTTCACTCGTAAATCAAGTAAACCAGCCGATGAAGAGATCAACACGCTTTGGGCTGTACGCACCCGAAATGTTGAGCCAAAATTGATCTCATTGCAAGCGAAGAATGTCGTTCACTTCGCCTCATGGATACCGGGAACGAATTCAATTGCATACTCCACTGTCGAACCGCGCAGCACTGCACCGGGCTGGCAGGCAAATAATGATTTGTACCGGGTCAGTCTCACGAACAGTGGCAGCCCCAAACGCATCCTTTATCCGAGCAGTGGCGGTGTGTATGGTTGGTGGGGCATGTCCTTTTCTTTCGCTCCAGATGGCCAACTTGCCTACGCCCGCCCCGATGGAATTGGTTTAGTAGACCAGGATAGTGGCCGCCTTAAACCCCTGCTTGAGATCACTCCGCTGAACACACACAGTGACTGGGCCTGGATTCCTCCCATTGTTTGGGGCGCAGACGGAAACAGTTTATACTTTGTCAGCCATGCTCCAGCGCCGGCACCCATTTCCGGCGAGGAGTCGCCTTATTTTGACCTCTCAGCCCTCTCGTTCAAGAATGAGGCGGCGGTTTCTTTGGTCAATTCGGCGGGGATGTTCGCTTATCCAGCGATTTCTCCGATCCAATACATTGGGCGAGAAACTGCGTTCCAAGTGGCATACCTACAATCTATTTTTATCGACCAAAGTGATTCAAGCCGCTATCGTTTGGTCGTAATGGACCGTGATGGTTCGAACAGCCGCGCGCTTTTCCCGCCTGCCGATAAGAATGGGTTGGAGCCGCAAACCCCAGCCTGGGCGCCAGCTGAAGTGGAAGGTCAGATCGGAGATTTTCTGGCGGTGACATACCAAGGCAATCTCTGGCTTATCGACAGCGGCAGTGGCAATACTTATCAAGTTACCGGGGATGGTTTGATCTCCCGGATCGACTGGAAGTAATTAAAACTAAAAGAGGATATTACAATGCGAATTTTGATCACAGGCGCCGCCGGGTTTCTTGGCTCCCACCTATGCGATCGCCTTCTTGCAGATGGGCACGAAATCATTGGGATGGACAACTTCATTACGGGCAGCCCGGATAATATTGCCCACCTAGCGGGGAATGACCGATTTCAATTTTTTAAACGCGATGTTTCAAACTACATTTTTGTTCCAGGCAAAGTGGATGCGATCCTCCATTTTGCGTCACCAGCCAGCCCCAACCCACAGTCGAAATCAGGGTATTTCAACCTGCCTATCCAAACGATGAAAGCAGGCGCTTTAGGCACACATAACTGCCTTGGCATTGCAAGACGTGAAGGTTCGCGCTTCCTGCTTGCTTCCACCAGCGAAATTTACGGCGACCCGGAAGTACACCCACAGACAGAGTCTTACCCCGGCAATGTTGACCCCGTTGGTGAACGTGCAGTGTATGATGAAGCCAAACGTTTTGCAGAGTCCATGACTATGGCGTATCACCGCTTTCACAGCGTGAACACCAGTATTGTACGAATTTTCAATACCTACGGTCCCCGCATGGATTTGGAAGATGGGCGTGCTTTGCCCAATCTGCTCAAACAAGCATTATTAGGTCAGCCTCTGACCGTGTACGGATCTGGCAGCCAGACCCGCTCTTTCTGTTTCGTCGACGATTTGGTCGATGGCATTGTGAAATTGCTCTACTCCAATGAACATCTGCCAGTCAACATTGGCAACCCGGTGGAGATGTCCATTCTGGAATTTGCCGAAGCGATCAACAGAGTAACTGGCAACACGGCTGGGATCCAATATATCGAAAATGCCCGCAGTGCTCGTGACCCACAGCGCCGCCAACCGGATATTACCCGTGCAAAGAACATCTTGAATTGGGAACCGAAAGTAAATCTTGAAGAAGGGATCCGCCGTACCATTCCATTCTTCAAACAAAAACTGGGGCTGGCATGATCCTGACTGATTCACGAGAACGGACGCGTTTTCTTAAGTTTGCGTTCGTTGGAGCCATTGGCGCCGCGATCGATTTCGGCGTGATGAACCTCCTTTCGCATGGCATCCTTGAACTACCCCTCGTTATGGCGGGTAGTATTTCCTTCATCTGCGCCGTCATCAGCAATTTCACTTGGAACCGTTATTGGACTTACCCCGAGTCGCGTTCCCGTCCCATTCTCAATCAATTAGGTATGTTCTTTGTCGTCAATCTCGCCGGGATGGCGATCCGTATACCTACCTTGCATTATCTTGAGCCACCCCTGCTTGATCTGGTTGAAACCACATTTCATACGACATACCTAACAGCGGAGTTCTACGCAAATAATCTAACACTTGCAACGGCTGTTGGTATTGTTATGCTTTGGAACTTTTTTATCAACCGCTACTGGACGTATAATGATATTGACGAAGACTCATAAGGCAGGAAAACATGGCGCAAATATCATTTATCCCAATCTATAACACCAAAGGGGATGCGGATGCGTTCCTTTTATATCCGTATCTCTTTAACAGAACCGGAGATTGGATCGGTTTTGTCACACCCGCGCGAGAAGTGTATTCTGTACTTGGTGAACATGTTGGCACGCTGACAAATGATCCGCGCATTGTTGCAAAACGTGCAATCGATGAAACCAAGCCTCGGATCTCGCCCCCGCCTGCTCCACAAAGGGTCCAACCGCCCGCAAATATTCCCTTGGCGCCCATGATGCCTGAACTTAGTCATTCGTTGGTCGACGTTCTACTGGATATGCCGGAAAAGCTCCACACCGTGGATAGCGGCGAATCCCGTCAGGATATGGATTAGCCCATGTCGAAAGCCAAAACATCTCACGCTTCACGCGTATACCTTTCTCAACTCATGCAGCCCGAACATGCCAATCATCACGGCAACGTCCATGGTGGTTGGATCATGAAACTGGTCGATGAAGCTGGCGCTCTCGCTTGCATGCGGCATGCTCAAACTCGCGTTGTCACCGTCGCCGTGGACTCGCTTGTTTTCCGCGAACCTATCAAGATCGGTGACCTCGTGACGTTCACTGCCGAAGTCACGTATACCGGGCGCACTTCCATGGAAGCCGAAGTACAGGTCATTGCTGAAAACCCAATCACTGGTGAACGCACTCACACCAATACAGCCTATCTCGTCTACGTCGGCTTGGACGACAAAGATCGTCCGACTGTCATTCCTCAATTGGTCGCAGAAACCGAAGAGGATAAAGCGCGCCTCGAGTTGGCAAAGCAGCGCCAACAGAGACGAATTCAAAAGTAATTCTCTTGGAACAAATCCGTAAACATCCCATCTTGATATTGCTCGTCATCAACCTGCTCATCGGGTTGATGACGTTTCGCTCTTATGGCTTGGCGTGGGACGAACCGCTTTTCTATGACTACGGCGAAGCGCTCAAATACGCCTACACTCCCGCTAACTGGTTCAGCGGTGATTTCGATGTCACAAGATCTTTCGGCTCCAGTGGCAGCGACCATGCCAACCGCGGACCTGCTTATCTCTTGGTTGCCACACCACTCGTTTATTTTTTGGAACGACTTGGGCTCGACCTCGCCTCAGCCTGGCACCTGACCAACTTCCTAACCTTCAACCTCGGCATTTACCTCCTCTATCGCCTCGCCTCAAAATGGATGAGCAAAGAGTCTGCTCTTGCAGTTGCCGCGCTTTTCACCTTTCAACCCCTGCTCTGGGGACATGCCTTCATCAACCCCAAAGACATCCCCTTCTTAACTTTCTTTCTTGGTTCTGTCGTCTTTGGCTTTGAACTTATTGACGAATGGAAAGCCAATGTTCAATTCCCAATCACCAAATTACTCCTTTCCGCTTTCTTCCTTGGTATTGCAACTTCCATTCGTATCCTGGGTCCACTCGCTGCCGTTCTGACGATTCTATATGCGCTCGTTCAAGGAATAAAAATTTTAGAATTACTAAAGCTCCCCGTTATCTGGCTATACGCATTCTTGGCTTTAGGTATTATGTTTGCATCATGGCCTTATCTTTGGCTGAACCCAATCCAAAAATTCACCGAAGTCTTTGTCTTCATGTCGGATAATCCGACACAACTCAATGTTCTTTTTGCAGGTGAGAACTTTCAGGCAGGCGAAATTCCACTTCGCTACTTCCCCATCTTGCTGAGTTATACCCTGACTGAGCCATCTTATTTCCTGATCGCCATTGGCGTGTTCCTTGGCTTTTGGAATGCAGATACAAAAAAACGGCTTACTCTCACCATCCTATTCGTTTGGTTTGGCATTCTCGTTGCTTACATCCTTTTACGTCGCCCTGCTATGTATGATGGGTATCGTCACTTTTTATTTATTCTTCCTCCCTTATTCATTTTTGCCGGGTTTGCATATGAAACCATATTCAATTGGCTAAAGCAAAACTGGCAACGAATTTTGCTCGCCATTGCCATCCTTGCATTTGGAATCCTCCCAATCATTCAACTTAACCCCTATCAATATGCCTACTACAACAACTTCGCGGGCGGAGTTGATGGAGTCTTCCGCAATTATGAGACCGAATACTGGCTGACCTGTTACCGTGAAGCCGTTCTCGGCTTGGAGCAAATCGCAGAGCCAGGTGCCCAGCTTTTCGTCCGGCGTGAACCGTATATTGCAGCGTATTATGCGAGTTCGAAGTTCACTGTCCGCGATTTCCGTACGGAACAAAAAGATATGAAATCCGGCGATTATTATCTCGTCAACACCCGCTCGAACGAAGATCTAAAATCTTTGAGTGATGCGCCTACAGTGCTCGAAGTCTCCCGCTTGGGCGCGACATTTTGTATCGTAAAGCAAGTCCCGTAATATAATCCCCGCTCCATGACACCCTCCCCTCGCCTGCTCCTCACCATCGACTACGAACCTTGGTTCGCACCTTCACGCAGGTATGATTCATGGACATCTAAGAAACGCTGTGAACTCGATGCAAACATTTCACAGCAATCGCTCGTGCCCATTCTTGAAATGCTGGGCGCATCCAAATCCACTTTTTATCTCGTTGGTGAAATGGTGGAATGGTACCCAGAGCTGCCAGAAAAAATTCTAAGCGCAGGGCATGAAGTTGGTTTTCACTGCCACATTCATCGTAAACTCGATAACATCAAAGAAATAGAAAAAGACCTTATC
Organism: Chloroflexota bacterium; assembly: GCA_041157505.1. Lineage (GTDB taxonomy): Bacteria > Chloroflexota > Anaerolineae > Anaerolineales > Villigracilaceae > Villigracilis. The sequence continues at coordinate 27,999 of JBEBCV010000102.1, forward strand.
GCCTCCGCCGCTTGGATAAAGCAATACAACGTCCGCGGCTATCGTGCACCGATGATCAACACTATCGAAGATGTTTATGGACTTCTTGAAAAACATGGCTTCACATACAGTTCTTCGATCTATGCACCGACAGGCACAGTGATCAAAAAGAATAATCTGTGGGAAATCCCTGCAAGCACTCTCCCATTTCGCAAAACGCAAGCCGATTTTCGTGCGCCGCGTTACATGAACCTCAACCTCATCCTCGGCGGCGAATTTCCCTACAGCTCCAGCTTCATGAGCGGACTTTTTCGCCGTACTGTCTTCAACATCATCGAACGCGAACTCAAAGCGGGTAAAAGCCCGGTCATCTTTTTACATCCATACGAGATCATTACACCGCATCATTATTTTCGACGCTTTGCACAAGACCTGCTTCATCATCCATTGTTGCTTCCGTTCAGCTTCAACAAATCCCAATTCCTCAAAGACCTGCTCAAACATTTCCCCACCTCCACCATGCAGGATTACATCAAAGAGCTTCCATGAACATTCAACGAGTCGACTCTCTTAACTACCCATCCCTTGAGCCGAAACTGAGCTACATCGGACTAGACTCTTGGATGAACTTCATCAACGACGTGTATGGTCATCCCGTCCATCGTTTTGTTGCACTCGATGGTGACCGTCCTTCGGGGGCGCTATCACTAGTTGAGGTCAAGCATTCTGTTTTCGGTCATTATCTCGCCACAGCTCCCTTTGGAAACTATGGCGGCTTTGCATTTGAAAATCATGCAGCGCGTGATCTTTTATTGAATGAAGCCCGCCAACTCGCTCAGGACATCAAAGCCGAAAACGTTTCGATTCGATTTGATGACACCGCCTCTACCCCCATCGACGGCTGGGTCGAACACCCTGTTTACTCCACCTATCTGATAGACCTCTCTGCCACTCCAGACGATCTGCTCAAACGCTTCTCATCCGACCATCGCAATCACATTCGCAAATCTCTCAAAAAAGGACATTCCATTCGCTTTGGGCATCTTGACCTGTTGAATGATGCTTACGAAGGTCTGGCAAAAAGCATGCACGAATTAGGCTCGCCCTATCATTCAAAAACCTATCTTCGCAAGATGGCTGAGTCCCTTGAAAACACTCTTGAATTTGCAGTGACCTATGACCCCAAAGGCAAGATCACTGGCAGCGGTGTTTTCATTTACCAAGGCAAGACCATCTTCAACCTGCATGCCAATGTGCTTCGTTTTGCGCGCTCATCCTACGCTGGTGAATTCCTGTATTGGTCTGTGATTGAACATGCCAAGGAAAAGGGATGCACCACCTTCGACCTTGGTCGCAGCTTGATCGGGTCTGGCAATGACGCGTTCAAATCCAAGTGGTCG
>JBEBCV010000103.1:0-4986 GCA_041157505.1 Chloroflexota bacterium
TGGGCAACGGCGATGAATGTCGTTTTCAATCTACGCCGAATGAGATCGTTGCACGCTTCACGCCGTTGATCGACATGGTCATTCGCGCGCAGGAAGCCGTGGTAGCCGATGACCGCCTCGCACTTAAACGCGAGTTGACTCTCCTCTCAGACTCCTTCAACGAACTGACCTACTCTTCCTTTATGAAGGTCAACCCAAATGCCTATCACCCACTCTACGTGGACCCGGTTGTTTGGGGCAAGACCGTCGCACCGATTGCGACGCCTTATCAACCCGGCACATCCATCCCCGGACCCAGCGGCACTGCCCTGCCCAATTTCACGCTCATGGATATTTTCTTCGGGCGTGGAACCTATGGCACCAACATCGGTCACGAAACCGACCGCATCCGCGCATGGTTCCCGCCGCATTGGCAAGCCTTCCTTAATGCCGCTCAAGAGATCTCCGTCCCTGAATACATCCGCCGCGTGGACGATGCCGAATTAACCGGCTTGTTCCAACAAGCCATGGATGCCTACTCTGGCGAGACGGGTCTTCTTGGTCGTCATCGCCTCAAAGCCTACGGCTTCCTTGACCTTTCTTTTAAAGCGGGTCGCAGCCGCACGCTCGGTGGTTTCGATGGCGGTTTCGAAGATCGTCTTTGGGATCGCATGGATGACGAACTCGAAAAGGCACGTCAGGAACGCTACGTCAAAACACCTGCCACTTGTCATTTCGTGCGCGTCAAAAAAGTGGAGCCGCTTACATCCGGTGGCATCATGCCTGCCAATCGCGTTGTGTTGGATACGACCGGCACCGGGTTGAGATATCAGCCTGGGGACCGCTGCGCAATTCTCCCTGAGAATGATCCGGAGCTTGTCCAAAAAACGTTGGATGCATTGCATGCCACCGGCGACGAGCCCATCCCGCTCAATGCTGTTTGGCGCACCGCCGTGCAACTGCGTGATGGACATCAGACCTCGGTCATTCTTTCGTTGCGCACCTTGCTCACCTTCGGTCGCATTCGTCCCATCTCGCGTTACATTGCCAAGATTTTGTATGAAGTGACACACAACGAAACGTTGCATCGCATTCTCGAAGCGCGCGCCGAAGACCAGTGGGAATTGTGGGACTTGCTCAACGTGCTCAGCGAAGGCGGCTTCAACCCCAAGCGTTTGTGGAAAGCCACCCTCGGTGAACGCGAACATATCACGCGCATCGTACCGCCCGAAACCTTCCGCACCTATTCGATCTCTTCGGTGCAAGCAGATGACGCCGCGAACGAACTTCACCTCACCATTGGCGGACTCATCTACCAGACTCCCGACACCGACGTGTCGCACGCCTCACTCCGCACCGGAACCTGCTCTGCCTACCTAAGCCGACTCGGCGCTGCAAATGATTCGCATCCGCGCCGCGTTTCCATCAAAGTGATTCATCCACCGCGCTTCAGCCTCCCCACAGATATCAACAAACCTGTCGTCATGTTCGCAGGTGGTTCGGGCATCGCGCCTTTCCGCAGCATGTTGCAAGCACGAACCGGTGGTGAAAATTGGTTGTTCTTTGGCACCCGTTCCCGCGCCGAACTGTATTATGAAAACGAATGGGAAGCGCTGGCTGCTGCCGGTCAATTAAATCTGCAAGCCGCTTTCTCACAGGAAGATATTCAACTCAAAGTGAGCAAAGGCAAGTTCACTTTCCCCAAAGGCGCACGCGGACATATCGACTCGGTGATGCTCTCGCCCGAAATGAAAGACAAACTGTGGGAGTTGATCCAATCCGGCGCATTCTTCTACATCTGCGGGCGCACCGGCTTCGCCAAAACCATCATGGACACGATGCAGCGCATCATCAAAGAACGCGTGGGCGAAGAAAAAGGACGCGAGATGTTCTATCGCCTTGTCGGTGAAGACCGCTACTTACAAGAAGTCTTCACCACTTATGGCGGCGCACAATTTGAGCAAGAAAGTATCTACCCCGCCTCCGAAGTTGTTCTACACAACAATCCCGAAGACGGGCATTGGTTCATCGTCAATGGGCGTGTCTATGATGTCAGTGAGTTCGCTCACTTGCACGCGGGCGGATTGAAGATCATCCAATCCTATGCAGGCATGGATGCAACCTTCTCGTATAAAAAAGTGCAGCACGATGTCAACCCCGAAGTGGACTCGCTCTTGGGCATGTATCAACTTGGCGCCGTCCGCCGTTTGAACTTCGGCTCCAGCGGCGGTATCGCCATCACCCCACACGGACTTCAATTCGTCTCGCTGACCGAGCTGTATCAAACCTGGGTGCGCTTCCTTTACACCGTTGTTGAAATGGAAGATGCCCTCATCAACGATTACAGCATCCGCAACGAGCAAGTGACGCATGACGAAGTCCGCGGCAAACCGCGCGCCTCGCTCTATCGCACCCAAGTGCTGCTCAGTACTCACGAACGCTTCCTGCGTGAATACCTCACCAAAGCCAGCGGACGTCCGCTTGAGTATCTCTGGTCGCTCACCAGCGGGCTATGTTCCAACCAACAAGACCATCGCTGGATAAGTCAGCAGATCGCGGAGATCGAAGCCGAGTCCACTTCACAATATGCCAAAACCATCGGCAGAGAAACGTTGGAAGTTCTCGATACCCTGAGTACCGATGAATTACCCCGCCTCGTCCACCTCACCGATACCCTCGCCCATGCAGACCGCGAGTTCCTCAAGCAAATGAAGTTGACCTTGCGCAAAGGCGTGCAAGTCTTTGAGAAGTATGAAGGGAATACGCTCAATCATGGCAAAGAAGAATTGCTTGAGATCGCTCGATCCCTGCCACAAGTTTTGGTGAACTATTACGAAGAGTTGAAACCTGTATTGGCAAAGTAATTCCCCACAAAAAAGAGGCAGTCGCCTTCGAGGTGACTGCCTCTTTTTGTTAATTCTCCAGCAACCCCTTCCCCGCCGCCACAGCGACCGCTGCCGCGCGGGAATCCACGCCAAACTTTTGATAGATGCTTTGCAAGTGTGCTTTGACGGTTCTTTCGGTGATCCCCAATTTATATGCCATCTCTTTGTTGCGTTCGCCTTTCGCGGCGAGTTGTAACACTTCGAGTTCACGCTCTGTCAGCGTGGAATCAGCCTGGGTGGTTGAAACAGGCTTGGGTGCGAACTGAGGCGCAAGCACGCGGGCGAGGATCTCTGGCTTGAGCAACGTCTCACCGCGTGCTGCGGCATGAATAGCATCCAATAAATTTTCGCGGCTTGAGTCTTTGAGCAAATATCCGCGAGCACCGGCTTGCAGCCCTTTGATCATCAAGTCATCTTCGTTGTAGGTGGTAAGGATGACGATGGCAATTTCGGGGAAATCTTTTCGCAGATGACCGATCGTGGTGATGCCATCCATGCGCGGCATTTGCAGATCCATGAGAATGACATCAGGCTTGAGGGATGGAACGAGTTCTAAACATTCTGCGCCATTCACGGCTTCACCGACCACTTCGATATCATCGGCAGTTTCAAGGATCAGCCGCAATCCCTCACGGACGATGAGATGGTCGTCGGTGATCATCACGCGGATCATGATTCACCACCCACGATGAATTGCACACACGTCCCATTCGCATCGGATTCAATAGAAAGCATTCCGCCTGTCAGCCGCGCGCGTTCGTGCATGCCCACCAACCCATAATGACCTTTTGATTCCTGTTTTACATCAAAGCCTTTGCCGTTATCGCGGACTTCGAGTTCAAATGTTTGTTTTTGAACGAAGAAATTCACTTTCACTTTCGTTGCTTCTGCATGACGGGCAATGTTCGTTAAAGATTCGCTCAAAATGTTCAAGGCATGGTTCGTGGTTTCAACAGGGATCTGATTTTCCGTTACCGAAATATCCAGCTCACACAGCATGCCGGTGGACTGTTTGAAGTGCTCCACTTGTTCGCGAACCGCATCTGCTACATTGATCGGCACAGCGCGAAGATCATCTATCGCGGCACGGGATTCAGCCAGCGTGCTCCGAGCGCGAGTGATGGACTGCTCCACAATGGCAACAGCGCGTTCTGGACGATCTGCCTTGAGATGGGCTTTGACCGCCTCCAACTGCAAGACCAGTCCCGCCACACCTTGTGCCAATGTGTCGTGCAACTCCCGCGCCATGCGTTGACGTTCATTCTGCAAGGTCAGCGACTCGATCTTGGCGTTGTAGGCTGCCAGTTTGGCATTCGCACTTTCCAAAGATTCAGCCAACTCTACAGCTTTCTGACGCTCGGTCAATTGTTGGTTCAAGATCACCATAAAGAGCACAATAAACCCGCCATTGACCAGCACACTAGAAACGGCAAGCCAGTAGTTGTCAGGTCGGACCACGAAATACAAAAGCACCAATGCCAAAGCCGCAAATGTTACGCCGATCCACAAAGATTTTTTGGTATTTCCCCACAAGCCAAGTGCATCGCCTATCAGACAAATGACACCTGATGCAAGGATGGTACCTTTCAAAGATTCATGGTCGTATGGAAAACTGACCAACCCAACGATCAAACCAGCCTGAACAAGATAATAAAAAAGAGACCACTTCCTATTTTCGAACCATCTCAAATTCAGCCAATACAACCCGATGTGAACAAAAAAGAGAAAAGCATATCCGAGAGCCGTCACCCATGAGGTGGATTGCAATACTGCCTGTGCCCCGAAATAAGCCAGTGTTCCCAGTAAAAGAGAAATGAATATATAGAAGGGAAACCCTACAAAGCGGTTGTTCGGAGAATTGACCTGTTCCATGTATTTATTCTACCTCCCCACCTTTACCAGGCATATTGTCCGAATGGACAATGTCCACTTTTGCATGGGTTGGACGATGCGAGGAGAAAGGCGAATCCATACAATAGCAACATATCGACCACAGACAACAGACGATAGACAAACTTCCATCGTCAATCAAGGAGACTCTCATGAACAAACGCTACCTCTATCTAGTCATTACCGCCATTCTTGGCTTATTCATCGGCGGCAAATGGAATCTTCCGCTGGC
>JBEBCV010000104.1:0-2581 GCA_041157505.1 Chloroflexota bacterium
CGCAACCATTACTACAATGCTCAAGAGAGCAGAAATCCATGAAGTAGCTGTTTTTGCTTCTCAATTCTTTTTTATTGGAGGTTGTTATTGGGCCTATTCCGCTATCAAAGAAGGAACCCCTTCAACTTGGAAATATGTTTTGGCAGGTATCCATTGGGCCCTTGCCATTGGCGCGCGAGCTGTTATTTTGCCAGCAGTAATTATTGGAGTTTTTATTTTTGCCTGGCCATTTTTATCTGGATTTCACACAAATTGGAAGAAACACCTGGGATATTTACTTGCGATTGGACTTCCAGTAGCACTGGGGGGAATCTCTTTAGCTTGGTACAACTACACACGCTTTGGATCGATTTTTGAGTTTGGTATACGATACCAGCTTACCAATGTAGATTACACACAGTTCAATAGCTCTTTTGGTTTTCAATATTTTATTCAAAACTTAAAAGTGTATTTTTTACATCCGATCAATTTTAAGAACCGATTCCCTTTTATTTCACTATCGGAGTACAAGGCAGCAACAAACTTGATTTCTGGTTTACTTTATATCTCTCCATTGATCACCTTGTTACTATTTCCCCTGTTTAGATTGTTGACAGATACTAACAAAAAACCTATTCTGCCTGCCTGCCAATACAAGTTACTCCTGATATTTACAGGTGCAACCCTTGCATCAGCGCTAATTATTCTGAACTTTTTCTTCATCACTATCAGATATACGTTGGATTTTCTACCTTCTGCTTTACTCTTGGTTGCGCTCTCCTTTGGAATGGAATTTGATACTTCTAAGGAAAATCGGCTACTTATTGGAATTTTGTCATTCTTTTTCGTGATCCTATCCTTCGTAAACATCACTGCCGGAATTTTGCTTTCCGTTCCTAAAAGTGGGGTTGATATCATACTAAACCTGTTAAATGACATTAGCAAAATAACAGGGCTGAAGTAAAAATCCGGATGATATAATGCCACAATCTTTCTTCCAGGAGAAATCTCATGGCATTCAAAATTAAATTCGGCACGGACGGCTGGCGCGGCGTCATTGCCGAAGACTATACCTTTGACAACCTCCGCCGCTGTGCTCAGGGGTTTGCATCGTATATGCTCTCTCAAGGCAAAAAGGGACAGTGGATCGTAGTTGGGCACGATAAGCGCTTCCATTCAGAGAATTTCGCAGCGGCAGTTGCGGAAGTGTTGGCGGGCAACGGCTTGAAGGTCTATTTGACGGATGGCGCAACCCCCACCCCCGTGATCGCTTATGCAGTAGTGGACAAGAAAGCCGCAGGTGCAGTGAACATCACTGCCAGCCACAACCCACCCACAGATAATGGCTTCAAGGTCCGCAATGAGACCGGTGGCGCAATCGACCCGGAAGGTTTGAATCAGATCGAAGCAGGCATCCCCGACGATGTAAAGGATGTGAAGGTCAAGAGTTATAAAGAAGCCGAAGCAGCCGGTGAGATCGTCAAGTTCGATGCAGCGACTCCTTACATCGAACACCTGACCCGCGATGGGCTCATTGATCTACAACCAATCAAAGATGCTGGTCTGACCGTGGTGGTCGATGCGATGTGGGGCAATGGTGCAGGCTGGTTCACTCGTCTGCTTGGCGGCGGCAAGACCAAGATCATCGAAATCCATAACGAGCGGAATCCTTCGTTCCCTGAAATGAAGCGTCCGGAACCTATTCGCCCGAACATTGATGTCGGGCTGAAGGCAACGGTGACGAACAAAGCCGATGTGCTGCTTATCACAGATGGCGATGCAGATCGCTGTGGTATTGGTGATGAGAATGGCGAGTTCATCAATCAATTGCGTGTTTATGCATTGCTTGCTTATTATCTGCTTGAAGTACGCGGTGAACGTGGTGACATTGTCAAAACTCTTTCGACAACGGGTATGTTGAACAAGCTCGGTGAAATTTACGGCGTACCAGTCCATGAGACGGGTGTGGGCTTCAAGTATGTTGCGCCGAAAATGACCGAGACCAATGCGCTCATCGGTGGCGAAGAAAGCGGTGGATATGCCTTCCGTGGAAACGTGCCGGAACGCGACGGTATTTTGGCAGGTTTGTATATGCTCGATTTCATGGTGAAGACTGGAAAGAAACCAACCGAGTTGTTGAAAGATCTATTCGCCAAAGTTGGCGGCGAATATTTCTACGACCGCGTAGATAGCCCCTTTAGCGGTGACCATGAATCCCGCAAGAAGATAATCCGCGATAACTATCCCACCACACTTGGCGGGCTGAAAGTAACCGAAGTCATCACGGTGGACGGCTTCCAATTCAAGATGGAAGACGGCGGCTGGATGTTGATCCGCTTCTCAGGCACTGAACCGATCTTGCGTGTGTACACTGAGACACGCCACGCCGATAAGGTCCAGGCTATCTTGCAGGATGGATTAAAGGTAGCCGGAATAAAGTAATTAGGAACGAGTGCAAAAGAAAGAAGGAGGCAATCACTTAAGAAGTGGTTGCCTCCTTTTCATTTTATTTTCGTTTTTTGTTACTAATGACCATCCCCAATAATGCTGAGAGGAGAAAGGCTCCCCCACACAATGGATTGGATGCCGTTGGTTCGGGGGT
>JBEBCV010000105.1:0-8926 GCA_041157505.1 Chloroflexota bacterium
GTACTTCAGATATGAAGGGTCAGGTCGTGGCATCCATCAAAGCAGTGGAAGCCATCATGAAGACCGACGGCAAATTACCGGTCAATATCAAATGGCTGGTCGAAGGCGAAGAAGAGATCGGCTCGGAGCATCTCGGTGATTTCATCAAAAAGAACAAAGACCTGCTCGCTGCTGATTTTTGTTTGAACCCCGATGCCGGAATGATCGCATCGGATAAGCCCACCATCACTACAGGCTTGCGCGGTCTTGCATATTTTGAGTTGCGTGTCTTCGGTCCCGATAAAGATTTGCACTCCGGTCTTTTCGGTGGAACGATCCATAACCCTGCTCAGGCGTTGATCGAACTCATTGCAGGTATGCATGATAAGAACGGCAAGATCACCCTGCCGGGCTTTTATGACAAAGTCCGCAAGTTGAGCAAGAAAGAACGCGAAGATTTCAAACGCCTGCCCACCACTAACAAGGAACTGATCAAGATGACCGGCGTGCCTGCCTTGTGGGGTGAGCCGCAATTCATCCCTGCCGAACGCACCGGGGCACGCCCCACGCTCGAAGTGAATGGCTTGCTCTCCGGATTCACAGGTCAGGGCTCAAAGACCGTTCTGCCTGCCTGGGCAATGGCGAAGATCTCCTGCCGCCTCGTGCCTGATCAGACCCCTGAACAAACCGAAAAGCAATTGCGCGCTTATCTCAAGAAGAATGCGCCCAAGACCATTCGCTGGGAATTAACCAACCTGCACAACGCGGGCGCTGCTCTCGTCGAAACGGATTCGGCTGGTGTGAAGGCACTTGCCAAAGCACTCGAAACGGTGTGGGGCAAACGTCCGTACTTCAAGCGCGAAGGCGGCTCGATCGGTTCGGTCGTGTTGCTGCAAAAATACGTCGGCGCGGATTCACTCCTCACCGGCTTTGGCTTGCCCGATGACAACGTCCATTCGCCGAACGAGCGTTTGCATTTGCCGACCTGGTACAAAGGTATTGAAGCTTTTACCCACTTCTTTTACAATTTCTAAACAACGAGCAAGGGCGACCCGTCCGGCGCGATCAAAAACCTTGATCCACATGGGCGGGTCGCTCCTTCATATCGAACGAAAGTCAAATGAAAGAATAGAGAAATATGGAAGATCGAATTATTACATATGGCGGACAAGCCGTTATCGAAGGCGTGATGATGCGCGGACAAAAAGCCTTTGCTGTTGCCATGCGCGCACCGGATGGCAACATCGTTGTCCACACTGAAAAGCTTGCCAGCATTTATCGTTCAAAGATCACCAAGATGCCTTTCCTGCGCGGCATTATTTTGTTGTGGGATGCCCTCGGACTTGGCATGCGCGCCTTGACCTTGTCTGCGAACACGCAAACCGGCGAAGATGAAAAATTGGAAGGACCGGCTCTTTATCTGACGTTGGGCTTGTCTCTCACCATGGGCATTGGACTCTTCTTTTTGCTTCCCACCAGTGTGGGCGGCGGTGTGGAATATTTGCTCACTCAAAATGGACTGACCAACGCCTATTGGTTTGGGAACTTTGCAGAAGGTGTGTTCCAACTCCTGCTGTTGATCGGGTATATGTGGGCGATCGGTTTTATGCCGGATATCAGACGCGTCTTTCAATATCACGGTGCAGAGCACAAGACCATCAACGCGTTCGAAGCAGGTGCAGAATTGACTCCCGAAAACGTGGAGAAATATCCCATTGAACATCCACGCTGCGGCACCGCCTTCTTGTTGACCCTGGTGCTGTTCTCGATCTTGCTCTTCTCCCTGCTCGGACCGCTGCCTTTTTATCTGCGCATCCTTTCACGCATTTTCTTCATTCCAGTTCTGGCGGGCATTTCCCTCGAATACCTGCGTTGGACGGCGAATAATTTGAGCAATCCCTTCGTACGATTGCTGATCAAGCCGAACCTTGCGCTGCAACTGCTCACCACCCGTCCGCCTGACCGTGAAATGCTGGAGGTGGCGATCGCTTCGTTCCAGTCCATGCGCAAAGCGGAAGCCGAAACAGCGTAGCATATATTTTCGTAGAGTAGGAGACGGGTTCACGCCCGTCTCTTTTTATTTTTCCGTTAATATGGCATGCTCGCACTTGTGGTGCAAGGTGAAAATGGGGGAGCGGAAATTTTGAACTCCCCCCATTAATAATTACATTCCGGGTAGGGAAGGTCTGGTTGCAAATCATTTCGGGGTGTTTATCGGTCAGTGAACGTATATCGAGACTAAATCGACCATTTTCAAGACCCGCTTTTCATGAGGCGGGTCTTGATCGTTAAGCGAATATGGCAATCTTAGCAGCGGAATAATCGCAACTATTTTGCAACATCGCGGCAATTTACCTGTAACGCGCATCCCCGATTTGAAACAATAGAATGTAATTGGTATTTAAGTTTTCATTATCGATCCGCCCTGAACGGCAGTTTGGAGGAAATACACATCGGAAAATGAACTTCGTTTTTCAGGCTATTCCAGCCTTGCATCAAACCTTGAATCGAAAAAGGAGAAAACGATGAAATTAAAGAATTTGCTTCGCGTTGCGATGTTACTTGCAACGCTCGTCAGCGTTCTAGGCACTGGCGCACAAGCGTATGCTCAAGGGAACAATACCAATTACCTTGGCGCGCAGATCATCATTCGCAGTACCACGTTCTGGGAGGCGATCTTCAACGGAACTGTGAACGCGAACCGATTTGAACGTTGGTCTCTCCAATTGGTTGACCCGGAGAATTTTACTGTTTCCGTCATCACCACCTCCGGCACGCTCGTACCCGATATCTATCTACTGGATGCGAACGAAAATCAGATCGCGGTGGCGAATGGAACCCTTTCGAGTGCTTCGCTTACGGCTAATCAGCCGGCAGGCGATTACTACATTCAGATCCAGCCGCATTCTGGTGAAGGTACCTATCTCATGGAGATCAGCCGCGTGGAAGAGGTTGTTGAACCAACCGGTTCCGTGGTGTTAAACCCTGCTGTCGTCCAGGTCGGTGGAACCGCCACAGGAACGGTCATGTTGAGCAATATACCCGCTGAAGGTTATTCCAGCGCGGAAGTGACCTGCACCTTTAATCCGGCTTTGGTTTCGATCAGCAATATTACCGGCACTGGTATCTTCGGCACAGACCCCGCCGTTGCGATCTTTGGTCCTGCGAATGGATCCTTCGTCTATGCGGTGGCTGGCAGTAATGGACAGCGCGCTGCGACCGACGGCACTCTCTTAACCTTTACCATTACCGCATTGGCGGCTGGGCAGGCTGAGATCAATTGTGTAATTCGTGTTTCCACGGGTGGCGAATTGACCACCATCCCATCTTCACCGGTGACCTTGACCATTGAAGAACCGCTGGGGACTCTCACTGGAACTGTCCTTGCCACCAAGTCTGTCACCGTCACCCTGTATAAGCCAGATACTACCGTGGAAGCCACAGCCACAGCGGACGCGAACGGAAATTTTACGATGACGGCACCCGCTGGAACGTATACCGTTGTCGCATCGGCGCCCGGATTCCTCAGAGCCCAGGGCAGTCCGGTCCTCAGCGCTGGTGCTACCAAGACCATGCAAAATATCACCCTGATCGCCGGTGACATCGATGGTAACGATGTGATCGACCAGTTGGATGCTCTCACCATCGGCATGAACTATAACCTCGCTGCCCCTGCTGCAGCCGACCTTAATAATGACGGAACGATCAACGTCCTCGACCTTGAAATTCTCGCCGCCAACTATCGTGAGACTGGCCCTCTCGCCTGGCAGTAAACACCCGGCAATGCAAGGACGCGCCGATATTCATCGGCGCGTCCACACATGGAGACTTCAATGAAAAAGATTGCACTGACCCTCATCGCACTTATCTGCCTTTTTGTCGTTATCCCCGCAAAAGCGCAATCCGCGGAATCCATTTGGATCACCGCCAGTACGAACAGTTTCAAGACCGGCGAGACCGTCATTGTCATGGTGAATGGTTCTTCTGCAACACCCATCCAGGGGCTTACCTTCCAGATCAAGTTCGACCCAGCCTGTTTACAGGCAGTTAATGCTGCCAGCCCCATTCCGGGCATGAACGGGCTTTCCCTTCCACAGATCAGCGGACTTGTGGATGCTTCCTTTGCAAGTACAGCACCTCAGGTCGCAACTGGCGTTTTGGCAGAGGTGCGTTTTATCACGCTTGGCGCCTGCCAAACCAATGTAACTCTCGAAAGTGCAGCTTTGGTCGTTAAGAATGAATCGGGTTTTGCTGCTCCGCTTGCAGGAGTAACACTCGGCGAAAAAGCGATCCCGTTTACCGTCAGTTCGGAAAAGGGAACTTCGCAGGAACTTCCCTTGTTGGGAACTCCGCTTCCTCTCGGAAACGAGCCTGATCCTTCCAACTCAACCTCTCTCCCCACTGGAACTACGATCATTCTCGCCGTCATCGGCGTGCTTCTGCTTATTGGTATCTTCGTTCTCATCCGTATCTTGAGAGGCGAGAACACACGCGGGTGATTCAATTCTGGATCGTCGTCTGCGTTGATAGGACATTGCCATGAAAAATAAACTATCTACCAAGCTTTCCCTGCTTGTTGCGATATTGCTTGTTGCCATTCCAGCAAGCGTGCTCGCAAGCACAGCTCCACCAGTGGATATGTTCCAATTGCCCTGGGAACAGGGGAAAGCCTGGTATCCATACGATGGACTTGATAACGGACTTCGACGATCCAACAGCAGCCCGCATTATTTTGGTAACGGCGGAGCATTAGACTTCGCCCCCCGAGCTACGATGACAGTTGGTGAAGATACATCGAACGACTGGGTGACCGCCGCTGCTGCCGGAACCGTGTATCAGGTGGGTTCTTGTTTTATCAAGATCGATCATGGCAATGGGTGGACGACGGAATACTGGCATTTGGATAAGATCCAGGTGACAACGGGCAGCAAGGTCAGTCGTAACCAAAGGCTGGCAACCATCCATAACAACAAGGATCAGCAGGTGTGTCCCGGGAATGAATTTCCGGGTCCGCACTTGCATTTTGTGTTCCGCCCCAGTGTTCTCGATACTCGTTTTGCAGGTTGGACTGTTAACTTCAATCTCTTTACGAATATAACCACCTTCACCAAAAGTGGACAAACCGTCGGCAGGCTCCAGCCGTTGATGAACATCCCCGGCATGCAGATCGCCAATCGAGGTATTCTGGATTGGAACATCCTTTACGAGGGCAATGTCGATGCCTATCGCCAGGAACGCTGGTCACTGATGTTGATCGATCAAGCGAAATTCGATATCAAAGTGAACCCAACTGCCATAGGTCTGGTTCCGGTGATCGTCTTGCTGGATGCGAGCGGGAATGAGATCACACGTGCAAATGGAACATTGAGCACAACCCAGCCGGCTGGCTTCTATTATGTCGATGTCCGCTCCGAGGCGGGAACGGGGTATTACAACATCATCGCTACCAAGATCGAATCTGGCGGCGCAACTGTCACACCTTCACCAACTTCTACAGTGACAAGCACAAGCACCCAAATTCCCACCGTGACAACAGATCCGGGCTTTTCCACTGTAACACCTTCCATTACTCTTACCCCGACCGTTACAGATATTGCCACTGGAACGCCTGACTTGACTCAAACCGCAAATGCAGCAGGTCTAACCGCCACAGCCAATGCCCTCACACAGACGGCAAATGCAGCTACGTTAACCGCTTCGGCGAATTCTGCGACTCAAACGGCAAGTGCGCTAACCCAAACACCCAGTGCAGCGACCTTAACTGCCATGGCAGATTTTGCCACTCTAACAGCCAACGCGGCGACCCTAACCGCCACAGCAAATTCTGCGACCCAAACAGCAATTGCTATCACGCAAACTGTAAACTCCACAACACAAACGGCGGTTGCTGCCACATTGACGGCTACTTCAGATGCGGCCACTCAAACGGCTATGGTATTGACCCAAACACCAAACGCCGCAACTCAAACAGCCATGGCTGGAACTGCAACCTCTGATTCTGCAACCCAAACCGCCGTCGCCGCCACCCTGACAGCAAATCCTGTTATTCTGACAGCCATAGCCTCCACTCAAACTGCCAATGCAGCAACTCAAACAGCACTTGTTGCCACATTGACCGCTGAACCTGCCATTCAAACAGCCGTTGCTGCCACCCAAACTGCCAATGCGTTGACGATGACAGCATCTGCCATTACACCGTCGCCAACGATTACCCAGACCTCGGTACCAACCCCTGTTGGTTCCTATGTATTGGTGGATGTTATCCAATCCACATTGACATCCAATCAAACCAGTCTGGTGAACGTCAGCTTGAACAATGTGCCGCCTGAAGGGTTCAGCAGTGCAGAGTTCGTTTGTACATATAACCCTGCCATTGTGGAAGTCAGCAATATTTTGGCAGCCAATCTCTTTGGATCCGACCCTGCCACTGCTCTCAGCGGACCGCAAAATGGAGAGTTCATCCTTGCGATCGCAGGAACCAACAACAATAAAGCCACTTCCAGTGGTACTGCCTTCACCTTCTCGGTTCGTGGATTGCAAGTTGGGCAAACGACGGTTCAATGTACTGCGCGCGTATCCACAGGGCAGGGCGCCTTGCAGTCCATCGGATATATTCCCGACCTAGTGACCGTCATTGGTTCTACCATGTCACCTACGCCAGTCGGTTCCGCCGTCACTGGTAGGGTGATCGCCAGTAAACCTGTCACTATTCGGATGTACGATGCAGGGAATACGTTGGTTATCTCGCAGGTAGCCAATCAAGATGGAACATTCGCGTTGCAGGTGCCAAGCGGCACATACACCATCATCGCTTCGGCAGATGGTTACCTCAATGCCCAAGGTTTCATGACTCTCTCAAATGGACAGACCATCATCAAGCCACCCATCAACTTACCTGCCGGTGATATTGATGGCAACAGCGTCATTGACCAATTCGATGCGCTCACCATTGGGATGAATTACGGCGGCTCTTTCCCAGCTGCAGCCGATCTCAACAACGACGGCGTGATCAACGTCCTCGACCTTGAGCTGCTGGCAGCGAATTATCGATTGTCTGGCGCGCTTTCCTGGCAATAAAAACTGTAGGGGCGGGATTAATCCCGCCCCTACGTGTTTAAAATTCGATCTCCCCGATCTGTTCAAAGTTGATGTCGAACAACTCTTCGGCTTCTGCCTCTAATTCCACATCGAGCGCATCTCCTGCCCGGACTCCGCGATTGCAGTACGAT
This sequence comes from Chloroflexota bacterium, assembly GCA_041157505.1. Taxonomy (GTDB): domain Bacteria; phylum Chloroflexota; class Anaerolineae; order Anaerolineales; family Villigracilaceae; genus Villigracilis. The sequence continues at coordinate 7,209 of JBEBCV010000105.1, forward strand.
CTATAAGGGCAGTAAAGGCAGCGGTTGGTGTCCTCAGTTTTGGGGTAGGAAGAAGCGGATCTTATTTCCTCCGCATAGCGTGTGATGGCATCCCAATCCCGTTTGAACTGATCTGACTGGTAGGGGAATCGGGCTGGGTCGTTTGGAAAATCGGAGAACCAATAGACCATCTCGATCTGTTCAGGTGTGATGGGCTTGCCGTTGTTGAGAAAAGCGCCAGCCTGCACCAGCAACGCTCGGTAGACACGGGTTTGCAAACGGATGGCGAGAAACTCGTTCTTGGGGCGTTTGCGATAGGTCTTCCAATCGTAGATGTAGAACTTTTTTCCGTCGGTGGCGATCAGGTCATATTTTGCAATGAGACGGAACGAACCCAACGGTGCAGATAGTGTTACTTCGGTCCGGAGACCTGAGAGGTTCTTAAGACCTGTCAGGTCTTTGTTTGTTATAAAGTTACCCCACCATCTTTCAAGGTTGTCTGTATTGGCGGTTTTTGCAAGTTGCTTTTCTGGGATGCCAATAAAATACTGCTGCACAAGCCGATGGAAATACTCTCCTTCGCGCTGGTGCTTTTCATTTTCGAGTGCAGGCTCAGTTTCAATGGCAGGATATGCCAAATGCTGAAGGTATCGCAGCTCAAAGCGGCGCGGACAGTCGTTATAGTCTTGCAGAGACGATTGGCTGAGCGTGGTCAGTTCGATGGGCATGCTTTATTTTGCCACAGAATTTTGTGCCTATGCTATACTTTTGCCATACTACGAGGATGGATAGGGAGAAAAACCTTACCATCTTCATGAAAATCTGGAGTTCTATGGGACAGGAAACACAGGTAGCCGTTTTTATCGACTACGACAACATTGAAATAAGTGTGGAAGAAGCCTTCGGCAAGGGGACCGATGTTGATTGGAGCCGCATATTTAATTACGCTTCGCAGATCGGGCGCGTGGTTATGCGTCGTGCCTATGCCGACTGGGCAGAAGCCGCCACCCGACAGCGTCAACTGCTCAACATGGGCGTGGAGTTGGTCCACGTCAACAGCAAGCGCGGCAAGAACGCCGCCGATATTCGCATTGTGATCGATACATTGGAATTGTTCTATTCGGAACGCGAATCATTCACCCACGTTCTGCTCGTTTCAGGTGACGGAGATTTTACCGAGTTGGTGCATCGTCTGCGCGCTCACGGCAAGACCGTGATCGGTTTGGGCATTAGCGGCACCACGGCAGATTATCTCGTTAGTGCTTGTGACAAGTTCGTTTATTATGATAAGTGGCAGGGTGTCAGCAAGTTCAAAAAAGAAACCCCTTCGAACGGCGGGCAAAAACAGCAACAAGCTAAACAGAATAACCCGCCTGCGCAAAAACAGGAAAAGCCTCAGCCACAAGAGAAACCTCAACCTCAAGAAAAAGCACAACCGCAGGAAAAACCTGCCCCCAAACCAGCCACACCGATCTCACCTGAAAAGCGTTTGGAGCGTTATCTCAACGTCCTGTCTTCGCACAAGATTCGCATGACGCCCAGCACACACCGTCCGGTGGTGATCTACAAGATCTATGATATTGTGCGGGAAAGTCCGGGGATTACCTTCAATCAATTGAAGGAAAGATCCCAATCCTTTTTCAGCACAACTGCGCCGCAGATCGAACCGCAGCTTGCGCTTGATACTGTGCATCAGCTTTTTCATACATTTTGTTTCGAGTTCGACCAAACTTCCACTG
>JBEBCV010000106.1:0-3501 GCA_041157505.1 Chloroflexota bacterium
GGAATTGATTTGCCGCAACAGTTTCGATAGGGGCTGTATTTAAGGCGGGATTTAGTGATGCAACAATGATTGATGAACGTGATCCTGCAGTACTGAAAGTTACACTGGTACTGGCTGCATAGCTTCCGTTCGCGCTATGCGGTATCAAAGTGATTCTTCCGATAAAACTTGAATGCCCATTGACATTCGCCGTGGAGAATTCGGAAAAGCCAGTAGGTTCGTTCATGGTAGCAGCACTACCAGTATTGCCTGCTGTGAAAAAGGTTATTCCATTTTGCAAATAATCGATCTGCGCTCCGAAGGTGACATTGGATGCCCCATTTGTATTTGTGGTTGAGTCATAGATCGGTGAAGTTTGATCGACCCTTGAATATGTTGCCCAGCGAACGTCCATGCCGGTTATGGTCGAGACAGTGCCATTAATATCGTACGTTATGGATAATGTGTTTGAACCTGAAGGAATGTTGGCATCCAATAAATATCCCATATAGCAATGCTCTTGAATATTGGAGGTGCCAGTGCTTCCGATTTGGGTTAGCGTTGATGCCCCCAGCGATGCACTAATGGATGTGATGGTATTGGCACCACTCAATTTGTAACATACGGCGGTTATAAATATGCGCTGGGTGCCCGATGATACATTTACATTCCCTGCATTGACCGTGGCTGTATTGGCTGATGTTCCCAGGGATAAAAGAGACCATGTGTCAAGTTCACTGGCTGCCGCGTTTACATGTGAAAACGGCCAGATGGTTATTATCAAGACCAAAATCAATACTTTGGAAATTAATGGATAAATTGATGTTCGATTCATCGATGTCCCTCCTGATGGAATGAATTGAAAATTATTATTTTGTTGAGCGCTCATCTTCTTAAGACGAACGAGTGGATAAATTTTATTCCTTATCTCCAGATTGTCAATCCAAATCGGGTAGAAAAGATGGCTTTTCCAAGGTCTAAATATCACAAGACGATAATCAAATGGCAGGTCAAAGAATGGCTCTGTCGCGATAAAATAGCCTGATGAAATCCAACTTTAAAACCTCTTTGGAACTATCCATTCACCCTTTATTGACCGATCGCAAGCTGACTCTTTCCACGGCTGAATCCTGCACGGGCGGATTGGTTGCCAGCCGCATCACCGATGTGCCCGGTTCGTCGGTCTATTTTATGGGCGGTATCGTGGCGTACTCTTATGAGGCGAAAGCCGCTTTATTGGGGGTCTCATGGGATACGTTGAATGGCAAAGGCGCGGTCTCGCGTGAAGCCGTGATCGAGATGGCACGCGGTGCGCGCAAAGCATTAGATACAGATATTGCGGTTAGTGTCAGTGGCATTGCTGGTCCAGGCGGCGGGACGCCCGATAAACCGGTGGGAACGGTTTGGATCGGGCTGTCAACTCCGAGCGGGGATGAGGCGCGGCACTTTGTCTGGGAAGGTGACCGCATCCAAAACAAGCAGTTATCCAGCGAAGCGGCGTTGCAAATCGTCCTCGATTATCTTGAAGGAAAAATTTTATGAAGACCGTTGTGATGATCTCAGCGATCGCCGAGTGGAAAGCAGTAAAAGAAATTTTTTCGGCGTTGTCTATTGTACGCGGACCATATGGCGATACAGCGAATATAAATTTACAAGGCTTTGACCTCAAGTTGTATCACAGTGGTTGGGGCAAGATCGCTTCGGCGGGCGCCATTCAATATGTCATCGACCATGAACAACCAGACCTCATCGTCAATCTCGGTACATGCGGCGGATTTGAAGGTGTGATCGAGCAAGGGGATATCGTGCTTGTTGAGAAGACGTTTATTTATGACATCGTCGAACTGATGGGCGACCTCAACATTGTGGAATACTACGCCTCGACCCTCGACCTGAACTGGCTGCCAGATCCTATGCCTCATCCCGTCCGACGCGGGACTCTCGCCTCCGCAGACAGCGACCTTCCGCCTGCAAAGATCGCATATCTTCGGTCCATGGGGGCGATCGCAGGGGATTGGGAATCAGGCGCGTTGGCTTGGGTGGCAAACAAAAACGCCGCGAGATTGTTAATTCTGCGCGGCGTTAGTGACTTGGTCAACGAAGAGGCGGGGGAGGCGTATGACAACCTGGCATTGTTCGAAGAACGGACCAAGGAAGTGATGCAAAAGTTATTCACACAATTGCCCAGCTGGCTCAATGGCGTGACGATAGACCACGGACGATAGACGATGGACAACCAATGACCATCCATGGTCAATCGTCCATTGTCCATCGTCTTTTTTACTCAGGATTTAACACCCGCCCAATAAATAAAATTTGCCCCGTTTCCACATCGCGGATAAAGAACAGGAACGGGCGGTTGATGGTCAATACATTCTCAGGCATCATAGCCGTTGCCCCTTCCATGACGACAGCAGTTGCGACTGCGGCTTCAGTTCCTTTTTCGTCTACAGCCACAAACGCTTTGTGAATGACATTCCCAATGTAGAGGTCTTGCTGATCGGTCATGCCGGAAAAATCTGCGCGGTTTTCGTCAAAGGCGAGCGGCATGCCCATCTCTATCAACGCATCCGAAAGGTTGAAGGGACTCTCAAATTCGAATTTCGGCATTCGCAATGTGACATCGGCAGGGGCGAGGTTTGCCAACGCTTCGTTGAACATGGCACCATCTACCTGAGCTTCGATCTCTTCAAAGCGACCTTCATCTGGCACAAGCAACGTCATCACCGCGGATTCACCGGCGTAGGGTAGTTCTGCCACCGCATAGCCATCGCCAACAAAATAGGGGATATAAAGTTGCTGTCCCATCATGGGCACAGTGACTTCAGAACCGTCCAGCAATTTGAAGCTACTGTCGTAGGTGTCATTGGCATCGAACGGGGAGAGCCAATCGGCTTTGAAATAAATGGCATTGACCAAGACCATTTTCGTATCGCTTGTGATCGAATTTTCAGGAAGCAGATTGTTGATCTTATCCTTGGTCTCGTCACTGACCCACTGGTTAATGATCTTGCGTGAAGGGTCGGGGCTGTTAATGAAGTCCATCAATTGAATGCCAGCCCCATAATTGACCGAGAGCATATCCAGAAAATCAGGCAGGAACGTGAAGGTCTGCTCTGCCCACACCGAATTGGCAATGCTCAATTGCATGGGTTCCTGATCTTTATCCAACACAATAGGCGATTCTTCAAGCGCGAGGTCCAAAGCGTTGAAGGTGTTATGCACCTGATCTTGCGGACCAAAATTCAGCACATCTGCCATTTGGGTTTCGGTCTCGCCGCGGGCGCCTGCATACGTCATGGCGAGGGCGAGGGAAACGCTGAACGGGGAGAGGATCAAGTTACCGTCTTGAGAACGAAGCGTTTGGTATAAGTCCAAACCGAAGGCATTGTTGCCATCCACCAAAGTTTTTAAGTCCGACTCACTCACTGTTGGATTCTTCTCTCTTGCCCGGGTGGATTGAGCCGTGCCTGCTGGTCCGCCGTTGCATGCGGAAAGCAGTATGGAAACAAGTGCCGAAAA
>JBEBCV010000107.1:0-4041 GCA_041157505.1 Chloroflexota bacterium
CATATCTGCCTGTTTGCCTACTTCGATCGAACCAATGGTATCGGCTTTGCGAATGGCGTGAGCTGAATTGATGGTTGCGGCAGCAATGGCTTGAGCGGGCGTTAACTTCATATAACGGCACGCCAACGCGATCGCGAACTGCATCGATTCGTTCCATGATGTACCAGGGTTGCAATCGGTGGCAATGGCAAGAGTTGCATTTGCTTCGAGTAATTTCTTTGCAGGTGTGTAATGAGACTCTGCCAGCCCGAACGGAGTACACGGGAGGGCGACTGCTACTGTATCAGACTTTCCCAACGCCTCAATATCCGCATCCGACGTGACCACAAGATGGTCCGCCGACGCAGCCTTTAACTCCGCTGCCAGCGCTGCTCCGCCAAGATTGTCGAATTCGTCAGCGTGGATCTTAAGTGGGAAACCCAAATCTGCTGCCTTGGTCAAAATCTGACGTGACTGCTCAAGGGTGAAAGCTTTTGTCTCGCAGAAGACATCCACGAACGGAAGAGAATGTCGTGGAGCGTGCGTCTCCCACCAGCCTTTGAGCATGGGCAGCATGGTGTTAACAACTTCATCCGTATAACCTTGCGGGTTGTTCTTATACTCTGGAGCAATGGCATGTGCGCCAAGGAATGTGATCACAAGGTCCATTGGGCTTTCGTCATTTAATGCCAACAAGGCTTTGAGCAATCGGAGTTCAGTGGCTGTCTGTAAGCCGTAACCAGTTTTGGTCTCTGCCGTCGTAGTACCGTTTCTGAACATGCGTAATAAACGTGGGCGTGTCTCTGCCATCAGAGTCTCGATACTGGCCTTGCGTGTGGCATTCACAGTGGAGATGATTCCGCCACCAGCGGCTAAGATGTCTAGATATGGCGTGCCCGCCATCTTCTGTTCGAATTCGTCTGCACGGTCGCCTGCCCAAATAATATGAGTATGTGGGTCAACAAAGCCCGGCATTAGTACGCATCGACCTGCATCCAATGTGGGTTCATCGGGATAGGCGTTTCGCAACTCTTCGGTTGTGCCAACTGCGATGATCTTTTCGTCACGAATGACAACTGCCCCGTTGGGAATCACGCCTAAGGAGCCAAGGGATTTTCCGCGCTGCGGTCCGCCTGCCAGTGTGAGGAGTTGAGATGCCGAATGAATTAACATGAGAATACCAACCTGAATATCAAGATGAATAATTTAACCACAGAAATGCCCCCATGGATGAATTGCTTATGTGCATATTGATATTTAGCTGTTTTAAGCTTCCTTAACAGGATTGTAAAATCAAAACCATTGACTCTTAGCTAATTTGACGTAAAATGAAATCATAAGTTCGGAAGCGATCTTCCGAAATAATTTTTGCGAAAGGAGAAATTCATCATGTTGTTTTCACCTAAAGAAAAAGGCCAGGGTTTGGTCGAATATGCGTTGATCCTCGTTTTGGTTGCCATTGTTGTTATCGCTGCTCTCATGATCCTCGGACCCATCATTGGTAACGTGTTCAGCACCATCAACTCCAGCCTCGGCACCGTGTAATTCTTGCGGATCCGAACTAGAACAAAAAAGCCCCATCGCAAGATGGGGCTTTTTTGTTTGGGCAAGTTAGTTGAGGTGCGGTAGAATATTTCAGACTCTGTGTATAATTCAATAAAAAGACCTAACCTTTCATTTCTCTTAAGATTTGGGCTGGTAAAGTAGTTGTATTATTATTTTTTTTATGCAAAATAGAAAATGTAGTTGATCCCAGCATGGGGATGGGAAATTTATAAAGAAAGGAGGTAAATTGCAATGTTGTTCTCACCTAAAGAAAAAGGTCAAGGGCTCGTAGAATATGCGTTAATTCTTGTTTTGGTTGCCATTGTTGTTATTGCTGCGCTTATGGTTCTCGGACCCATAATTGGCAACGTGTTCAGCACGCTAAACTCAAGTCTGATGGAAATCTGACAAGAAACTCGTTATTTTTGCAAGGTTAACATTAATGTAAAGGGGAAAAACTTGACCTGCTTGCAAAAATTGATAGTCCATGTAAAATAGTGTTAATCTCAGGATTGACCTTCTGAGAAATCCGAAAGAAAGGAGAAATTTGCCATGTTGTTCTCACCCAAGGAAAAAGGTCAGGGTTTGGTCGAATATGCGTTGATTCTTGTTTTAGTTGCTATCGTTGTTATCGCGGCTCTTATGATCCTCGGCCCGATCATCGGTAACGTCTTCAGCACCATCAACTCCAGCCTCGGCACCGTGTAATTTACGGACCCCGACTAGTAATAAAAAAGCCCCGTCGCAAGATGGGGCTTTTTGTTTTGGATCAAACACAACCGCTTCATTCTGAACTTGTAACCAATTCGGTCATTTTGGCAGTTTCTACATCTGTTGCATTTTTCTCAAAGCTAGTATGCCCGCAATGTTGAAAATGACCGCACTCAAAGCCACAAAAAGAAAGCCAAATTGCTGGTAAATAAAAGCTGCCAAAAATGCGCCAAGGGCGCGTCCCAAGGCGTGCCCCGTCACATTCAGAGATAGCATTGTTGCCCGCGCAGAAGGGACAAGCTCTGTCACCATGGGAATATGGCTGACCATCACATATTCAAATGTGATATAGAAAAGAAATAAGCCGATTAATGCCCCAACTTGAGTTTGTCCTATGAAGGGTAAGAGAAGCGCTGCCAGAGAGTTGGTGATCAAGCCAATGGCGAGGGCGCGGGGTTTACCAAGCCGATCTGTTGTGAAGGCAACCAGACCTTCACCGCTTAACTCGGAAATCCCGATCACGGCAGAAGCACCAGCCAGCGCTGCGATCTTTAATCCAAATGAATCTTCCAGCCACACGCCAAAGATCACACTGACCAGTTCATTCGCGGCGCTAGCCCACAACGCAATGGAGATTCCTGCCAACGCGGGCGTAGACTTGAAAACAGCCAGATACCCTTCTCGTGAGTTGCTGACAGGTTCATGATGCGGATCTTCATTTGGAACGATGCGCCAGATAATAAAGAATGCGATCAAACCCAAAATACTGAAAAGCGGAAATGGTGCCGACCATCCGAAGCGGTCGATCAAAAAACCGGCGACGGGGACGCCTGCGATGAAGGACATGGACCAGGCGACCTCGGTCACAGCAAGGGCGGTGCCGCGTTGGTGATAAGGGATGCGGTCACCGAAGTAGGCTTGCATGGCGGGGTCAAAGATGTACTTGCCGATCATTGCAAGACCAAGTGCAACGATCAATGCCCAAAATGTTGGGAAGATGGAAACAACACCTATGCCTAAGATAAAAAGTCCCAGACCTGCCAACATGCCAAATTTGCGTCCGCGCCGATCAGCAATGGGACCGAGAAATGGGCTGGTTGCGCCAAGCAGGGAACGCGCTGTCATGAGCAGGGACATGGTCGAGATATCCACGCCGAGGCCGCGGGCGAAGATGGGCAGGAACGGGTACACCATCCTGTGAACAGAGTTCAGGACGGTGCGGACGATCATGAACAGAATAAGTTGAAAGCGAAGTTTCAAAAGGCTGCTCAGTTCCTGGGTTTGAGGTCAAGTAAAACGCGGGTGAGGAAATAAGCTGCCAGAACGGTCAGCAGGATGATCGAGACAAAGAAGCCGATGATGGCGTAATTTCCCGAATTGAAAATGGGGGATGGCGGCGGGTGCATGATATTTTCCGCAGCGGAAAAGATGACACGCAAAGCGATGATGTAAAAAATATTACCCAGCGAAGTGAGCCATGAAATGTTGAACATCCATAAGCCCAACTGGAGTAGAACGCCAGTGATAGCAAAGATCATGGCGAGATGGAAGCGCGGCTCGGCGAGGAACAACCCGTTCCAATTTGCTTGCATGGCGAGCAGAGACAAAGGCAGGTATGTGACCCAGAAAATAACGCCTGTGCGCCCAAGTGCAGCACTCCAGGCGTGGAAAAGGTCACGTTTGAAGACCAAGCCTAAAAGTCCGGCGAGAGCCGCAAGAACAAAGGCAATTTCTGCTGTGAGGACCCAAGCTCCATGCAGGTACACGAGTCTCACATTTGATCCAAGTGATTGTTCTTCCGGACCG
>JBEBCV010000108.1:0-2710 GCA_041157505.1 Chloroflexota bacterium
TCAAGGGTTGACCAAGTCCAAGATAATCCAAGCCCACATCGCTCATGGCCTGTAATTTCTTCTTTACTTCTGGAAGCTCGAAATATTCCAGCGCTTGCTGAACATTCATGGATAAGACTTCTGAAATATTTTTCCCGTTCAGTTTATATTCCAGTACTTCGTCTTTGAAACGCCTGCCTTCGCACACTTCGCAGGGCGATTTCACACTATCGAAAAATGACAACTCGGTATAGATCACACCCAGCCCCTGGCAGTTTTCGCATGCGCCCTTCGAGTTGAAGCTGAATAGCGAGGCCTGTACCTTGTTCGCGGATGCGAACGCCTTGCGGACATCGTCCAGAATGCCCGTGTATGTGGCGGGATTGGAACGGCTGTTGACTCCTACAGCAGATTGGTCGATCACGATCGCATCGGGATGTTGATGTTGGAAAACCTCATTGATAAGAGAACTTTTCCCAGAACCAGCCACGCCTGTGACCACGGTCAAAACGCCAGTTGGAATGTTCACACTGACATTTTGTAGGTTGTTGACCTTCGCATTCTTGATCGGCAGTTTGCCCGTCGGAGTGCGGAACGAATCCTTGATCGGGACAGATTGCTGCATATGCGTGCCCGTCAGGGTCTTTGCCTTAAGCAGGTTGGCATAGCTGCCTTCGTAGACGATCTCGCCTCCTTTTGGACCTGCATGCGGACCCACGTCCACGATATGGTCTGCCACTTTGATCACATCCGGGTCATGCTCCACCACGATGACCGTGTTGCCCTTGTCGCGCAGTTTCTGCAGCAACTCGTTCATGCGATGCACATCGCGTGGATGCAGACCCACGCTTGGTTCATCGAAGATATAAATCACATCCGTGAGACTGCTGCCCAGGTGTTTGACAACCTTTACACGCTGCGACTCACCGCCTGAAAGTGTATCCGTCTCGCGGTCAAGGCTGAGATATTCCAGTCCAATATCCACAAGGTTCTGCAAGCGTTCGACAAGCGCCTTGACGATCGGCTCGGCGGCAGGCGTTTTGATCTTTTTTACAACTTCGATTAATTCAGGGATCTCCATGCTCGTTAGGTCGGCGATGTTATACCCGTTGATCTTGCATTTCAAGATGGTCTTGTTCAACCGTGCGCCGTTGCATTCGGAACACGGACCCATCGTCATGTAGGGCTCGATCGCTTTTTGAGTCCGTTCAGACTTGGTTTTTAGATCCTGCTTGATGTACTTGTTGGTAAAGCGATTGATGATGCCTTCGTAGGTCATGTTGAAGTCTTTTGCACCTACTTTGGTCTTGACCTTGATTGGTTCGCTGTATAAAAGGTCGTGCATTTCTTTCTGGGTGTATTTGGAGATCTTCTTATCGGGGTCGAACAGTCCCGTATTGATCAAATTACTCCAACCCCAACTATCCACGGCATATTCGGGGAATAGAATCGCACCTTCATTCAGCGATTTGGATTTGTCCAAAAACTTATCCATATCCACATCCAGCTTACGACCCAAACCATTGCAGTTCGGGCACATGCCCTGCGGGTCGTTAAAGCCGAATACGTTGGTGGGTCCCACGTGGGGCTGCCCGATACGCGAAAACATCATGCGTAGGATCGTGTTGATGTCGGTGATCGTGCCCACGGTCGAGTGTGAGCCGCCGCCCATCCGCTTCTGATCCACCACAATGGACATACTCAAGTTCTCTATCGAGTCCGCTTCGGGTTGGGAATACTTCGGCAAAAAATTCCGCACGAACATGCTGAAGTTTTCATTCAATAAGCGCTGTGATTCGGTCGCAATCGTGTCGAACACGATGGACGATTTACCCGAGCCAGATACGCCGGTAAAGATGGTGATCTTGCGTTTGGGGATGCGCAATGAGACATTCTTTAGATTGTTCTCACGTGCGCCGTGAATCTCAATATATTCCAGGGGCATGGACTCTCCTCTATACTCTCTGCCAAACAAAAACAAAACGGGCGGGTAAAAGCAAAGTTGCTTTTGCCCACCCATGACAAAGGAACCGTATTTTAGAACATTTTTTCTATTGCGTCAAGGATGCAATGACAAAGTGACGGTTCCAACTTCATTTGCTCTCTTTTGCCATATTCACCTTCACAGCATCAAGTATAAGCGTTTTTAACGCTGCTTCTTTGATGAGGATTCGCACTTGCTTTCATGCCTAGCTCACCGATTTTTTCACGAGCGCAGTGATTTTCGCCTCTTCAGCGGATGTCAGCTTGATGAGGGCAAAGCTGGCAGCCCACATATTGCCATCGTCAAGCTTCGCATCAGGCTGAAAGCCGAAAGTTGCGTACCGCACCCCAAACTTGCTCGCCGCCTGAAAGAAACAAATGACCTTGCCATCCTTATCGGCATAGGCAGGCATTCCATACCAGGTTTTTGGCATAAGTTCTGGTGCAGCAGCAGTGACAAGTTCATGGATCCGCTTACCCATCGAACGATCGTTTGCATCCTTCATTTGTGCAATCGCAGCCAACAGGGTTTTCTCACCTTCTTCTCTATTCTTGCTTGCCTTCGCCTCCGCTTTCAATTCCAGCGCGCGCGCTTTCATCGCAGCTTTTTCGTCGGCTGTGAAATCTCCACCTGATGTTTTGGTGGATTTTTTCGTATCTGCCTTTGGGCTCATAATAAAATCTCCTATCTGAATTTGTATTGGTTTGATACCTTGCACATAAATCAATTTATCTTTATAATAAAGAT
>JBEBCV010000109.1:0-11719 GCA_041157505.1 Chloroflexota bacterium
AGCAGATCAATGAAAACGACCAAAATGATGGAGAGTAAGCGTTTGTTCATAAGTTCCTTTTGTTCATGAGTTGCACGAAGCAACACAAAGGTCCACTTTGCGTTGAACGAGTTTATTTTGAAGGATGGACTGTCTATTTTTTAGGGAACCACGGAAAGAATGCGCTGGTGCGTGCCATATATTCTTCGTATCCGGGTTTGGACTTGGTCAGGGTGCGTTCAAGCATTGCCACGCCAGAAACTTTCATCAGCAGGAAGGTCATAAGGAGCGGACTGAATACCGTCCACCATGCGCCTGCAGAAAATGCGAATAACCAGAAACCCCACCACTGTGCTGCGTCGCCGAAATAATTGGGGTGACGGGTAACGCTCCAATAACCAGAGGTGAGCAATTTTCCTTTGTTGGCAGGCTCTTTTTTGAAACGTGATAGTTGCCAATCACCGCCCGCTTCGAACATGAAGCCAACCAACCACAACCCGAAACCAGCATATTCACAGGAGCAATTTGTATCGGCAGGGTCAGCAACAAGGACCGCGATCAAGGGAGCTGCCACGATCAGCATGATGATGCCTTGCAGCATAAAGACCTTGAAGAAACTGCGCCACCACCATGCCGCCCCGGCCTCCGCTCGCCAAGCCGCGTAGCGGAAGTCTTCGGGTTGACCGTGGTTGCGAGAAAAGATGTAAATCGAGAGGCGCAAACCCCAAATGGTTACGATCGCGCCAAGCAGAAGGATGCGCGTATTAACTTCGATCGAACCCAACAACAATGCCGCCCAATAGGTGATGACAAAGCCGGTACCCCAGAAAATATCCACAATGCTGGAATTTTTTATCGCAAGGCTATACAGCCAGAGCAGGGTCATGAGTACAAAAATAATGGAGCCGGCAGTCAGCCAAAGGGAGACGAAGTTCATAATTTAGGTTCTTTCTACCGCGTACGAGCGCAGCCACTTTTTGATGGGTTCACCCTGCCCGTTGATGTGAGCATCAATGGCATTCGAGTAGCTTTCCATGAAGTCAGCTAATTCTTTCTTGGGACGGTTGTAGGAGTGCATGAGCACTTTCAGCCACTCCATCTCTTGTGAGAGATGTTCCATATCACCGAACTGCAAAGCGGCGGCGACATTGTGCCCGAGATGTTGAATACTGGCATCCAAATCATCTGGCGCGACCGAAAGCGGAGGCAGGTTTAACTTCAAGGTGCTTTCGATATGAGCGCGCTTGGCGTTGAATCCCTGCAAGGCAGCGACATAATCATTGGTCGGCCCCTTCGGTTTGCGGTTCGCAGGTTTGCTCTGCAATATTGTTTCGATCTCAGTCACCGCACCCTCTACAGAACTACCAAGATATTGCCCGGGGACATAATCCACGATGGTGGGGCGCAGGTTGAATATACGCCCACCGTAGCTAACAGCAACATTCTGTGTAGAAAGAGCAAGTGCAACATGTTGAAGATGCGCAGCGCTGTTCAAAGTCTGTGCGACCAACACTACCAAATTTGCTTTGACCTTGAGTGCGGTTTCTGCAAATCGATCAGCGGGGACATTCGCGCCGAGATAAATGACGTTCAATCCGCGACGGCGCAGGAGAAGGGAAAGCATCAAAGGTGTGAAGGTGTGCCATTCGCTTGAAGGGCAGCCAACTAAGACGGTTAGCGGGCGGGTGGGGGCGGGCGATGCGCTTAATAAAGCATCCAAACGGCGCATGGCAAGGCCAGAAGCGAAATGTTCCTGCTGTACACTGGCACGGTTTTCGTACCAGAGGGAGCCGATCTCAGACATACCCTTTTGCAACACATCGATACAAACCGATTCAACGGGGAAGATCGAGAATGCTTTGTTCAATGCCTGTTCAGCTTGCACTTCGCTGAAGTTCATACAGGCATTGATCCACTCGGCGCGAATGGCATCCAGAGTAGTATCGGCGGGGATGTTGGTAGGAATGGTCTGGTTGAGGCTCATGCTTATTGGCGCAAGAGCAGCCAACGGGTCCGAACCGGAGGCGGTTTGTTCATTCCACAAATCCACGGCGCGAGAAATAGAAAGTCCCTCAGCCTGGCGTGAGATCAGCCACTTGATGGTCTCAATATCGTACTGTGAGTACAAGCGATGTCCACCCGCCGTGCGTTGCGGGGTGGGAAGACCATAGCGGCGTTCCCAGGCGCGCAGGGTGTCTGCGGCGAGTCCCGTTTCGCGTAAAACAGCTTTCAGGTTAAAGGCAGGCGATTTGCTGAGCATAGATCTTCCTCGTTACGCAGGGTTTAAAGATGGTTTAGCCACCTTTTGCACAGCTATTGTACCCTTTTCTTTAAGAATCCGCTCAGTTGTCAGGCGAGCCGAAAGTAGCACTATGGGCAGCCCAGTGCCAGGATGCGTGGACGCGCCGGCAAAATACATGTTCTTGTACGTGGCGTGACGATTCTGCGGGCGGAGATAACCGACCTGCCAGAAGTTGTGACTAAGCCCGAACGCGGCTCCCTTTTCAAGGTTGAAACGCTCTTTCCAGACTTTGGGCTGGTACACGATCTCGAACTTGATGTGCTCTTTGAGGTCTGTCACTCCCATCTCTTTCGCGAGTCGGGTGAAGACAGTTTCACGCGCGCGGTTCACCAAGGCATCCCAATCCTGTCCGGAGCGGGCATCGAGATGTCCAACCGGTACAAGGACGTAAAGGGTTTCCTGTCCTTCGGGGGCAGCGGCAGCATCCGTGCGTGCCGGTGCATGGACGTAAAATGACGGAATTTCAGGCAGGGTGTGATCTTCAAAGATCTGGTCGAACGAAGCCTTGTAATCGCCGCCGAGAAAAACGTTGTGGTGCGCGATCTGCTTGTATTCCTTATCCACACCCCAATAGAACATGATGGTGGAGCAGGTGTAGAGTTTTTCGTCGAGTTTCTTGGCTACTTTTGCATCTGGCAAAAGTTCTTTGTAGATGTAAGGCAGGTCTGCATTGCCGACGAAGATATCAGCGGTGTAGGTTTTGCCATCTGCCGTGAGAACACTCTCGACCTCTGTCTTGCCAACATTGATCTTTTTGACGGGCGAGTTGTAAATGAACTTCACACCCAGTTTTTCAGCCACTTTGACAAGCGCCTGAATACCGGCGTACATGCCGCCCATGGGGTACCAAACGCCCTCTGCCAACTCGGTATATTGTAGGAGGGAGTAGGTGGCAGGTGCGTCGTAGGGGCTGAGTCCCAGATACATATTCTGGAAGGTAAAGGCAGCCTTCAAGCGTTCATCCTTGAAAAAGCGGCTGGTGTTGGTGTAGTGCTTCTGCAAGGCTTTGAGGTTGAAGATCAACGGTAAGTTCTTGAGGCTGAAATATTCGAAGATATTGTAGAAGTTGCGACCCACGAACTTTTCGACCGAAATTTTGTAGTGTTTAGCACCTTCGGCAATATAACCAAGAAAACCAGTAAAAGCGGTCTTGTCCACGGCTTCGAGCTGGGTCTGCATTTTGCCGATATCTGAGGTCAGTTCGAGGCGCAGCCCGTCGTCGAAATGGACTTTATATGTCGGGTCGATGCGCTTCAAGTCGAGATGATCACTCATCTTTTCACCGATCGAGGCAAAGGTTTCCTCCCAGATCTCGGGCATGAGAAACAGTGTCGGACCAATGTCGAAGCGATGTCCGTCACGGATGATCTGATTACAGCGACCACCGGGGGTGGATTCCTTTTCCAGTACGGTCACGTCATATCCATTTTTAGCGAGGCGGGCGGCGGTGGCAATTCCACCGATCCCAGCACCGATCACGAGCGCAGTAGGTTTCATAAGACTATCTCCTTTTGAGGTCAGTAGGTGTATTGTACGCGTTGTCTATTATTTGTCAAGGTTTTATAAATATATTTGCAAAACCTTGACAAACCTGACAATATCGGTAAAATATAGACAACCTTACAAACAGAGGAGAGAGACTATGCAAGTACATGCAAATTGGGAAAATCAACTTTTATCTCTTGCCGGGCATATCCCGCATCCTTCAACCCGTCCGTTCTTTTCTTACTGGGCTGGTGATGCCGCTCTGCGCAATGCCTACAAACAGGCTGAAGTGATTACGGCTGCGCATAGCAAATCCTTCCATTTTGCCTCTGGTCTGCTCCCCGAAGAAAAACGCTCTGCCGTCCGCGCGCTGTATGCCTTCTGCCGCACCGTAGACGATATCGTGGATGAAGTGGAACTCAAGAAAGACCGCGACTTTGAATTAGATTACTGGCGCAACGTGGTCGAAACCGCCTCCGCCTCAACCGATGACCTGGTTGCCTCCGCCTGGGCAGATACCCTTACCCGATACCATATCCCGCGCCATTACGCCTTGCAGTTGATCAATGGCGTTGCCCGCGACCTTTCCCAAACCCGCTACCAAACCTTCGACGACCTGGCGACCTATTGCTACGGTGTCGCTTCTACAGTTGGTTTGATGAGCATGTACATCGTCGGTTTCAAAAGCAATGAAGCTGTGCCATATGCCATCAAACTTGGTGTGGCACTGCAAATGACCAACATCCTGCGTGATGTGGGGGAGGATTACGGTAATGGTCGTCTCTACCTGCCGCGCGAAGAACTCATCACCTATGGCATACGTGAAGAAGACATTGCCGAAGGTCGTGTTACTGATAACTGGCGTCAATTCATGAAATTCCAGATCGAGCGCACCCGCCATCTTTATGCAGCTTCTTGGGAAGGTGTAAAACTTCTCGAGCGTGAAGGTCAACTTGCGATCGGCGCCGCATCGATCTTCTACCAAGGTATTTTGGACGATATCGAGAAACACGATTATGACGATTTCTCTCGTCGTGCTTCACTCAGTGCAGCCGGTAAGGTTGCCAAACTCCCTGCGTTGTGGATGAAAGTCCGCTCCCTATAATTCGCTAACATCATTCTCCTCTTGTGTGTGCAAGGGCGTGACCGGGCAGTCATGCCCTTGCCTATTTAAGGCGATGGACGATAGACCATGTACTACCATCGTCTATCGTCTATCGTCCGTCGTCAACGGTCTTTTGATATACTTGCCTTCGTGAAGAAATTCGCGATCTTTTTATTTTTAGTTCTTATCGGTTGTTCAACCAAACCAGACCCTACACCGGAGAATTCAATGAACATGCGATATTTGGCGTTAGGCGATTCATATACCATTGGCGAAAGCGTGGAAGAACCTGAGCGTTTCCCAAACCAGCTTGCTGCTTTGCTTGCAAATGAAGGTCTAACCGTCAATGTGAATATCATCGCCCGCACCGGTTGGACGACCGATGAACTATGGCAGGGGATTCAGGCAGAGACAGTAGATCCGCCTTATGACATGGTTTCCTTGCTGATCGGGGTTAATAACCAGTATCGCGGACGTGATATTGAAGAATATCGTGAAGGGTTTGTCTTTTTGTTGAACAAAGCCATCGAATATGCGGGTGGAGATGTGAAACGGGTTATCGTCTTTTCCATCCCTGATTGGGGTGTGACACCTTTTGCATATGGCAGAAATACCACTCAGATCGCCGATGAAATCGATGCTTTTAACGGAGTTAATCTTGAAGAAGCGACCAAGGCTGGCGCCCATTATGTGGATGTCACCCCAACTTCAAGGCTGGCACTCAACGATAAATCCTTGATCGCATCAGACGGGTTGCATCCCTCCGGCAAAATGTATGCGGAGTGGGCGAAATCTGCTTTGCCGACCGCACTAAGCATATTGAAGTAGAATCCTTTCATAAATCATATTTGGAGAACCAATGCCTCAGATCAAAGCCATTAACCATGTCGCCGTTGTCGTCGAGGATATGGAAAAGTCACTCGCGTTCTGGCGCGATGCATTAGGAATTAAATTGCACGAATTGCGAGATGTCCCTGCCGAAAAATCGCAGGTGGCATTTTTACCTCTGGCTAGTGCCGAAGTGGAATTGGTCATGCCGACCACGGATGATTCTGGCATTGCCAAATATCTTGCCAAACGCGGTCAGGGTATGCATCATCTCTGCCTTGAGGTGGATGATATTGAAGGCATGATGGCACAATTGAAAGCAAAGAACATTCGCCTCATCAACGAAGAGCCGCGTACCGCTGCTGATGGAAAGAAATATGCTTTTATCCATCCCGAGTCTACGGGTGGTGTGTTGGTCGAGCTGTATCAGATCTAAATGTCTACGAGCGTTGAAACAATATTGGTGGAGGAGTGTGGTCTGGTAAAAGACCGCCCTGTCATCGTCGGTGTATCTGGCGGACCCGACAGCCTCTGCCTGATGGAAACTATGCGGCTGGCAGGGTACCATCTGATCGTTGCCTACTTCGACCATCAACTGAGACCTGAATCCGTATTGGATGCGCGTATGGTGGAAAAAACCGCCATTCGCTTGGGGGTGTTGTGTGTGCCTGGCAGCGGAGATGTCCGCGCGTATGCGGAAGAGAAAAAGCTCTCCATTGAAGAAGCTGCCCGGACATTAAGATATCGTTTCCTCTTTGATTTGGCTCGTAAGAAAAAAGCTCAAGCAGTTGCAGTGGGGCATACCGCAGATGACCAGGTTGAAACCGTGCTGATGCACTTCCTGCGCGGGAGCGGTATTTCCGGTCTTAAGGGCATGTCGTATCGTTCGATCATCAAATCCTTTGATCCAGATATTCCCGTGGTTCGTCCACTGCTTGATATGTGGCGTGAAGAGACGGTTTTGTTTTGCGCGGTGAATGGTTTGAAACCACGCCATGATTCAAGTAACGATTCGTTGAACTTCCAACGCAATCGTATCCGTCATTTATTGATCCCTTCACTCGAAACGTATAACCCCAAATTTAGAGAGACAGTTTTACGAATGTCTTATTCGCTGAAAGGGGATTATGCCTTTGTGATGGAGACCCTGGAACATGCCTGGGGTAATGTTGTTGTATCTGCAAATGAAGAGATCATTACATTCGATGTACTCCGCTTGTCGTCCATGCCGGTCGGACTCCAACGCAACTTGATCCGCCATGCCATGCAGACCCTTCACCCCGGTGTGGATATCGGTTTTCAGACATTGAAACGGGCAACTGCTTTCATTAATTCTCCCGGGGCGACAATTCCGCGGCTGGACTTGAAGGCGGGGCTGCGTATGTATAGAGAAATGGGGTTGATCCATGTTTGTGCGCCGCATGCCGAACTTCCATTTGACCGTTGGCCCCAAATGCCAGACGATCAGCCAGTCATATTGAGCTTAGGCGAACAAGTATCCCTGGCTGGTGGTTGGAAGGTGACCTGTGAACGCTGGCGGCTCCCAACTCTGGCGAAGGAACAATCCGAAGAAAACGAAGACCAGTTCCAGGTCTGGTTGGATGCGGAAACTTTGCCCGAGACCTTCCAATTGCGGGCAAGGCGTCAGGGTGATCATTTTTCTCCGTTAGGCATGGATGGTCATACTCAAAAGCTTTCAGACTTTTTTGTTAATGAGAAATTGCCGCACCGTGCGCGTGACCGCTGGCCTCTTTTATGTGCAGGTGATGAGATCATTTGGGTACCAGGGTTTCGCCCGGCTCACAAACATCGTTTGAAAGATGCCACCAATGAAGTGATGTATTTTTCAGTTCAACATCCTCCAGAACAAATTTCAACAGACGAAAATCCCCATCCATAGTGGATGGGGATTTTTTGTTTACTTCAGTTCGCCATTCAGTTGTTTCAATTTGATGAACAATTCACGCCATTGAATTTTGGAAACTCCTAATTTCTGGCGGATCTTATCGGGCTCGATACCGGTTTGATAATCGCGCAGGGCAGAGGTCCAGCGGCACATATCGAAGGAAAGGTGTTTTTCCAAACCAGCTTCCTCACCGATATCCTCCAGCAAATATTCCAAACGGCGCGGCGACCAGGGGAAAGCTTGGTCTACGGGCTGGTATTGGGCATGGTATTCGTTGTAGGAGGCGACCCAATCATCGGTCAGCTCGATCTTGCGTTCTTTATATCGGTTGGCTGGGCTTGCATAGCGGACGAAAAGATAGGGTCCGTTCTTGCCATCTAATTCGATGTGGTTGATATGGATGCCAAGACATTCGCTTTTTTTTATGGCGGTTTGGAGCAGGAGAGCCACTAGTGTATATGGACGGGCATCTGGTTTTTTTGAACGACGCAGGCGGTCTGCTGCGAGCATCACAGCTTCGTACTCTTCATCTGTGAGCACCTGCGGAAGGGGACTGATGGCAGACCGTTGCAGGACCTTTTCTGCGGGATCAATGCTTAAAGTGCCATATTGGTGCAACCAGCGGAAAAATGACTTGACCGAGGTGATACGCCGAGAAAGGGTTTTCGGACTGCATGCCACGCCACGACCTTTCTCCATCCATTCGAAGAAGCGGTTGAGGTCATCAGTGGTAACCGTGCCAATGGCTTGATCTGGCGGCAGGAATTGGGTCAATAAGCGCACATCCGAAAGGAAGGCTTTGACCGTATTGGGGGAACGTCCCTGGTCGAGCAGGAACATTTCCCAGCCATTGATGGCAGCGGGTAACAGCGTTTTGGCGCTGATGTGTGCAGAGGTTGAGTTTTTGGTCATTCGAATGCCCTTGCGTGTAGTATTTGCTCTTGCGTATAGTTTAGCGAATTTATAGGGCATTGTCAACTGGCAAAAAAATAAACCTCCGAGGTTGATATTCCTCGGAGGTTGTATGAGCTTATAACATTATGGTGGGGGAAGATAATCCCAAGGGTTGACCTTTACCCCAGCCATGATCTCAAAGTGTAAGTGTGAGCCTGAGGAACGCCCGGTAGAACCGATCGCGCCGATCACTTCACCCTGCCCAACACTTTGTCCACAGCCCACATTCAATGCACTTAAGTGGGCATATAAGGATTGAAATCCATTGCCATGATCGACCATCACCATGTTACCGTAGCCGTAGTCGTTCCATCCAGCATACACGATCACACCTGCATCAGATGCGTAGACTGCTTCGCCTGTGTTGCCTGCAAAATCCAAGCCGTTGTGATTCGTCTGCGGAGACCAGTCGAAGCCGGAGAGGTAGTGTTTGTTGGCAGGGTAGATGAACGAGCCATAACCCACAGCGCCACCACTGACCGGGTCACAGGCACCAGCCCCAAGTACGCGTGCCGAGGCGGGATTTTCACGCGTCACACCCAATGGAGCGCTCCAACTTACGAAGTCACGTTTTCCATTGGGAATAATGAGCCATGTCCCTGCTTTGATATTTGCATTTTCATAATTGCCAACGGTGGTAGGGTCGATATTATTGCCTGGGTACTCGATAATATCTGCAGCATTTACGCCGTAAAACTTTGCCCATTCGCCAAAAGGGATGCCGCCCAACCACTCCCAATACACACCATCCACTGGCAAAATAAAAAGTTCCTGACCAGGTTTGAGCGAGTGAGGGTCATCCAACAGGGTGTTGTAGTTGCCCCACAGGATCGTCTGTGGTTTCAAACCGAATTTCTCAGCAATACCAAAAACTGTATCTCCATCCTGCACTACATAGGTGGATATTTCGTTGCGAGGACGGCTTGGGATGGTCGTATGCAGTTGAGCTGAACGATTGATGCCATTGGTGATGGGGATATCAAGTTCTGAAAGCGACTCAGCCCCTGCCGCTTCAATTTCTGGACTTGAGGTTTGGTTTTCCGCCTCGGGCATATCTTGCGCCTGACGGTAAAAATTACGTGACAAGAATACGACCAGTACGATGGCGATCACAGAGAAAAGGTTCACGCCTAATTTAATTAATGGTTCACCCAGCCCCATATTCAAAAGGCTGTTTATCAATCTTGTGAATATGGATGGTCGATTTGAGGTTGATGCGGGTTTTTGCCTGTTCGATTTCCCCGATGGGGTGGGTGCGTCTTCCTTGAATTCATTTTGCATGGGGTTCATCATAACATGGCGAAAAAATCACAGTCAAGTTGAAGGGTAAAACCCTCATCCAGTCTTAATAAGCAGATTCAGTAGCCTGATTTTTGCGGAAAAATATCAATCTCACGAGGCTGATCCCGATCAGACAGGCAACCCCGCCTGCAACAATGGCAGATTGTACATCCCAGGTTTGAGCGATCCAACCAATAAGGATGCTGCCAAAAGGTGCTACTCCTTGTAGCCCCCAAAAGTAGACACTGAAGACTCGCCCGCGCAACTCATTAGGAACGCGGACCTGTATCATCGTGTTCATGGTGATCAGTTGCACCACCGTTCCCCAACCGACGAAAATGAGCAAAAAAAACGCCAACGATGTATTTACGGTTAATCCTAGAGCGATGATAGGAAAGATAAAAAGGATCTGTCCCCAGGCGAGGGTGGAACTTTTGTTCGCGGTAGCGAAATAGGCCATCATAAACGCTGCGGTCACAGCACCAATGCCTTGGGCCGTATAAAGATTACTGGTACGGGCAGCGATGGCACTTTCAGACGTGAGGATCGGCTGAAGAATATCACGCGCCACTGCGGGAATCTGTTGCACCAAAGGAATGCCAAAAAAGCCAAGCAATGCCGACATCAAAATGGCTGAGGAAACGATTGCGCTCGAGCGGATGTAACGTAAACCTTCTTTAAATTCATTTCCCATGCCTTGCGAAGAGGAATGTTCGTTCTCAACCTTGAAACGGGTACGAGCAAAGAACAGACCAATGATCACGAAAACATAGCTGATGCCGTTGGCGAAGAACACTGTCCCTTCGTTACCAGAGATGGCGATCAACCAAGCTGCCAACAACGGACCGATGACACGTCCGAGGTTGAAGGCGGTTGTTTGCAATGCAATGGCGCTGGGCAGGGCGTCTTTGCCCGCGAGTTCGATCAACATGGCTTGACGTGAGGTCACTTCGACGGAAACCGCCGAACCGTAGATGAACGCAAGGATCAAGATGTGCCAAATTTCCAACTGGTTGGTGTAGGCGAGGTAAGTTAAACCAAAGGCTTGAACCGACATTACCGCCTGTAGTAGGATGACGGCTTTGCGTTTGTCCCAACGTTCAACCAGAACTCCGGCGGGCAGCGCAAAGAGCAAGGTTGGCAAAGTATTGGAAAAACCGATCAGACCCAGGTCGAGAGGACGACCCGAGATGCGGTAGGCAAGGTATGGCAATGCTGTCGCTTGCATCCATGTGCCAATGACAGAAATAAATTGACCAACCACAAAAAGAACATAATCACGTGATGCTAGAGCAGGGAAGCGGTTCGTTAGCCAGTTCTTAATTGATGCCATTTTCTATGATGCAGGGACGATGCACTCCGGGCGGTCATTGCCAGGCTTGTTTACAAAGGTCGAAACAGGATAGGCAGACATGTTTTCGGTGGGGAAAGGTTTGATGAGATGTACCAATTTATCGGGAGTCTGAGGCGCAGGGTCCAGCCAGAGATCAAAATCGTTGGGGTGAACGATCACAGGCATGCGGTTATGCAGTGAGGACATCAACTCATTTGGGTCAGTGGTAATGATGGTGCATGTGCGCACGTTGTCACCATCGGGCGAATGCCATTCATCCCACAGCCCAGCGAAGGCGAAGGGTTTGCGGTCTTTCATGTGGATGAAATATGGTGTTTTGGTTTTGCCGCCCGGGAGCGCCTTCCATTCGAAAAAACCATCGGCAAGGATTAGGCAGCGTTTATATTTGAAGCCGCCGCGAAAAGACGGTTTTTCTGCCAGGGTTTCACCGCGTGCATTGATCAGTTTATTGCCAATGCTGGGGTCTTTCGACCAGGAAGGGATCAAACCCCACATGAAAAAATCTGCTTTGTTCCTGGCGTCGTT
>JBEBCV010000110.1:0-2974 GCA_041157505.1 Chloroflexota bacterium
CATCCTTTCCCAACGGGACAAAGATACTCCCTGCTTCGCTGGCGTCGGTGAACCGTCCGTTCACGGTCATGCCTGTATCGGGAATCATTTTGTAGAACGAACTTTTCTCGTAATCTTCCACCGTAATATCCCGCAATTGCATCGACTTGATATATAGTGCATTTTGGTCCACGTTATCGGCGAGTATCAGCCAACGGTTCGTGAGGATGGCGGTTTGAATCAACAGTTTCGGACCCGGTCCACCGCCGAAGAGTCCTTTTTTGATCTTTTCAGAAGTAGAGACGATGCACATGATCGGGCTGGCGAGAATATCACCCAAGTTGTGCTTTTCAATGTAGGTCTGAACGCTTTTTATGACGTTGGTTGGAATTTCCCCGAATGCGATTTCTTTTGTCGAACGGTTGTAATCACCCATAAAGCACCTCTTTTAAAATGATCACCACAGATAAACACAGATGAAAAGGATCATTGATCCCATGATAGGTTCATCACCCATCAATGTTTATCTGTGTACATCTGTGGTAAAAGGCTTAGAACGAAACTGGCTTGCTCAACATGGCAGTGAGCAATTTCACTGAGTTCTTCAAATCTTCGAAATCCACCATCTCTGAAGCGGAGTGGATATAACGGCACGGAATAGATAGTGCGCCCGACATTACACCAGCGCGGGTGATCTGAATGGCTTTCGCATCGGTGCTGCCAACCAACAAGACTTCACGCTGATAAGGAATCTTTGCCTTCTCTGCCGTGCTTGCCATCCACTCCACGACACGCGGATCGGAGAGCATACCTGGGTCACGGACTTTCACGCATGGACCCTTGCCCAACTCCATTGACATTTTCAATGAAGCAGGCGTATCGCCTGTGCCAGTCACATCAATGGCGATGCCGATCTCGGGGTCAATGCTGTAAGCGGCTGTGCCTGCTCCGCGGGTACCGACTTCTTCCTGGGTAGTGAACACGAAATATAAATCATGCGGTGTGATCTTGATGGACTTCAAGGCTTCGATCAACACCACTACACCCGCACGGTCATCCATCGACTTGGCGACGAGGCGATTGCCCATTTCCATGTACGAACGTTCGAATGCGCCAAAATCACCAACCTTCACCGGGCAGTCACTGCGGCTGGATGCACCAACGTCAATGTACATTTTGCTGAGCGAAGGAGCCTGTTCTACAGATTCCAATTTATCGAAGCCGATCACGCCGGTCACACCGTTCATAAAGCGGACGCGTGCCCCGAGCGTATAACGCCCGAACACACCGCCGTTGCTGGCGAAGCGCACAAAACCGTTCTTGTCCACGTGGCTGACGATCACGCCGATCTCATCCATATGAGCCGCGAGCATGATGCGTTTGGAATTCTGCGCTGCCACGGTCGGTTTCTTGCGGACGATGAGACTGCCCATCGCATCCACGCGAATTTCATCGGCGTATGGCTTCACTTCCTTTTGGATGATCTTACGAACTGCATCTTCGTATCCCGAAGGGGCATAGGTTTCAGTGAGTGTCTTGAGTAATGGTTTCATTGGTTATTTTCCCAAATTAAATTTTTCACCAGCTGCGTAACTCTTGCTATCGTTCTTTGTAAAGACATGGGCTTGTGCTGCACCCATCACGGTCCAGGATTCGTTTGCCTTGCCAATGATGGCAGTATCTTCGTCAATGCCAACCAACACTTCGTCTTCATGCAGGCGATTGCGTGTGACCGACACCAGCGGTTTGCCAAAGATCGGAATGGCATCGAAGTGGGGGAGGATAAAGGCAGCCGGAACCAAGCCAAAAACTGGAATGGTGCGTGAGCCGAGCATTCGAAAATCTGGCACTTCTCGCCCGAGGATCATCGCGCCTGCCGAGCATCCAGCGTAGACTCCGCCTCGTTCAAACACTTCTTGTGCCGCCTGCCAGACGAGACTATCTTTCATGGTCTGATAAAGATACATGGGATTCCCGCCCGAAAAATAGACGATGTCCGCCTCTTTCACCGCCTCGGCATGATTCAGATCATTGGCGGTTTCCTTATCGATGACTTTCAGTGCCTGAACCTCCGCACCGAGCGCGGTGAAATGGTCCAAACCCATCTTCATCCAACGACCTACGCTGGCATCGCCTTCCTTGCCCGCCGCTGTTGGCAGACAAACCACGCGCGGCTTGCGTCCATTCGCGCCGCAGTTGGCGAGAAGATAAGCATCCACCTCGTTCATCACAGGTAGGTATTCGCCAGAACCGAGTAAAGCGATCAGTCCATTCATATTTATCTCTTTAATAAAGCCGGGGTCATTTCCTGCAAAGCGACATGCAATAAATTTAATGTGTTCTTCCAATCGTCCACGCGCGAAATGCTGATGGGACTGTGTGTATAGCGATGCGGCACCGAAACCGAGACAACAGGAATGCCCGAACGCGCTTGTTGGATCGCGCCTGCATCCGTGCCGCCGCCGCCGGGCTGACGGAATTGGAAAGGAATTTTGTGCTTGGTGCCAACTTCCGCGAGAAAGTTGACGAGCCTTGGGTCACTGATAACGGGAGAGTGAGCGGGGTAAATGGAAGGACCAAGACCCAGCTTGGTGTTGTAGGTGTAATTTTCTCTGCCTTCATAATCTGTCAGGTCGCGGGCAGGAGTGGAGTCGATGGCGATGGCAATATCGGGATTGAAATAATACCCAGCCACGGTCGCGCCGCGCAGACCGATCTCTTCCTGCACGCTGAAGGCGAGACAAAGTTCAATGTTCTCGGGGGCGTTCTTGAGTAGTTCGATCAAGATCGCCACGCCAATACGGTCATCAATAGACTTGGACATGATGGATGGACCCACACGCTTGAACTTGGTCGCAAACGTGGCACGGTCGCCTGCTTTGGCTTTGCCATCCGGACCCAGATCAATCCGCATCGATTCCACATCCACGGTGTGGCTGCGCTCGCTGGCATCGGTTAGATGAATGGGTTTGGCGCCGATCACACCGGGCGTGTG
>JBEBCV010000111.1:0-5255 GCA_041157505.1 Chloroflexota bacterium
GTTGGCATTTGTGACCTCTAAGAATATTGACGATATACGAAAGACCATGGACGATAGGTGACGAGCGACGATTGGATTTCTATGGTCCGTCGTCCATCGTCTATGGTCTGTTACAAAACTATTCCTTCATTTCTCTTCAAGAACCTTCCTTCGCCGCGTTTGCCTTTCCATTCATCGCCATCGACGATGAGTTTGCCGCGCAGGAAAACTTTTTCGGGGTAGCCTTTCAACTCCCAGCCTTCATACAAGTTGTAATCGGTACGTTGATGCGAATGCGCAACGCCATATTTCACAAGCTTTTCAGGGTCCCAGATGACGATGTCAGCGTCGGCACCGGGGACGAGTGCTCCCTTGCGCGGATACAAGCCAAAGATCTTCGCCGGGTTCGTGGACATATACGCCACGAATTGATTCGGCGTGATATAGCCGGTGTTCACGCCATATGTCCATAACACCGGCATGCGGTCTTGGATGCCGGGCAAGCCGTTCGGGATCTTGGTAAAGTTGTCGCGCCCGAGTTCCTTGCCGGGGATGGCGATCTCGCTTCCTTCGTAGATTATGGGCTGGGTGCCATCATAATAGAAGGGACAGTGATCCGTGCCGATGGTTTGCAGAATGTTTTGCGTGAGCCCTTCCCACAAGCGGGCATTGTCTTGTTCTGTGCGCATGGGTGGAGAGCAGATCCACTTGGCGCCGTCGGGTCGGGCGAGATGGTCGATGGTGAAGAAAAGGTACTGAGGGCAGGTTTCACCCATCACTTTCACACCGCGTTCACGCGCGTATTTGAGCATGTCCACTTCACCGCCAGCATTCATGTGGACGATGTACACGGGCGCGTCCGCTTGTTCTGCCATGGCTGCCATGCGAAGGGATGACTCTACAGCTCCCCACGCCGGGCGGGTGAGTGCATGCCAAACGGGAGAGGTACGGTTTTCAGAAAGAGCTTGAGCTGTGAGGGTTTCAACAACATCGCCATTCTCACAGTGTGCCATGACAAGCATGCCGTTATCGCGTGCGATCTGCAGAGCTTTGAAGATGCCGCCATCGTCGAGGCGTAAACGTCCGTTATAGGCGGTGAAGACTTTCAGGGTTTGAATGCCCATCTTCATGAGCGAGGGGATCGTTTTGGCGATGTTCTCGTCGAAGCGGGTGAGGTTCATGTGGAAAGAATAGTCGATGGCAGATTTTTCAGCTTTCTTCATCCACAGATCGACAGAATGGTCGAAACCTTCATTTTCCAGCACGACAAAGTCCATGGCGGTGGTGGTGCCGCCGAAAGCTGCAGCTTTGTGACCAGTGTAATGGTCGTCGGAGGAAACCGTGTCGAACATGGGCAGGTCGAGGTGAACGTGCGGGTCCACGCCGCCGGGCATGATCAGCTTGCCTGTGGCATCCACCTGATGGTCAGGGTCAGCTTCGAGATTAAGTCCGATGCGCGAGATTTGTTCATCCTCGATCAAAATATCTGCATTGAATGTGTCGGATGCGGTAACCAGCGTCCCATTCTTGATCAAAGTCTTCATGATGCCTCTTTTCGGCTTTATTTTATACCAAATCGAATCTGATATAATTTTCGATAATGAATCCAAAGCGCTTTTTTGTGTTATTGACCCTTGTTGGTCTTTTATTGTTCGGTTTGTGGCTGCCTGCCGGAGCTGCGCCAAACAATCAGGAACAGGTTCCCACTCCTACGCCAGGTGAAGATGGACGCATTATTTATGTTGTTCAACCTGGAGACAATTGTTTTCGTGTGGCGGCGATCCATGGGATCACTGTGGACCAGCTTCGCCAGTTGAACTCACGATTGGACGAGAACTGTACACTGACCGGGGGACAGGAACTGCTGATTGGTGTCGTTGCTGTGGCTACCGCAACTGCGCCTGTGAGTGTGGCAGCGGGCACGCCAACCATTACTCCTACACCGCTTTCCGGTTTGACGGAAGTATGTGTGTTGTTGTTCAATGATGCCAATGGCGATGCGATGCGGCAGGAGACTGAACCTGCTGTAGCTGGCGGTGCGGTGAGCGTGACGGAGATCAACGGAAAATATTCAGCGTCTTTGGATACGGTCATTCCAGCAGATCCGGCGGTATATCAAGGTGTTTGTTTTACAGACGTTCCCGAAGGGACATATAACGTTACAGTGGCTATCCCTGATAATTACAACCCAACGATGGAGTTGAGCTACTCGCTCAAGGTCAATGCGGGTGACCGCGCCTTCGTTGATTTCGGCGCTCAATCTCAAGACGTGGTGGTGGACCCCGGCGCAGAAGATAACAATACCGGTGGTGGAACATCCCTGTTCCTTGTTATTTTTGGTGTCGTGTTGTTGCTTGGCGGTGCAGGGTTGGGGTATTACGCCTGGCGCTCCAACCGTCCAGATAGTAAATTGGCGGGTGGTGGGATCTTGAAGAAGTAAATAAAGACCGCGAGGTTTATGCCTCGCGGTTATTTTTTAACTGAAATGTTTTGCGATGAATGGGGGAGTGACCAAGCTGTTCGATCTTTTTTCGATGCAGCAATGTGCCATAGCCTTTGTGATGTGAAAATTTATATTCGGGGTACTCGTCATTTAATTTGCTCATCAACTCGTCGCGGGCGGTTTTTGCAAGGATGGAAGCACAAGCAATACTAAGCGAACGTTGGTCGCCTTTGACGATGGCAGTTTGGGGAAGGTCTAATTCGGGGAGTTCGAGACGAAAATCAGTGAGCAGAAATTCAGGAAATTTGGGAAGCGCTTCCAGCGCGCGGCTCGCGGCGAGACGTGTGGCGGGTACTATTCCCAGTTGGTCTATTTCTTCGGCGACGGCGAATCCGATTCCCCAGGCAAGAGCGGTTTCTTTGATATGCGGCACGAGGTCGGTGCGTTTTCGGGGAGTGAGCTGTTTGGAGTCGTGAACTCCGTTCAAGGCGCGGAGAAGATGCGGGTGATCGTGGGGGAGGATGACGGTCCCAACGCAGACGGGTCCAGCGAGTGCGCCACGTCCGGCTTCATCCAAACCTGCAATGAGTTGATAAGCAGACCAGAGCTTGTTTTCGTAGGTTAGGTCAGGCTTGGGAATCATACGTGCCGCGCATTGCGTTGAGGTGAATGCGGAAGATGTCGCCGATCATACGTAGGGCGTCACGTATTGCGTTCACTTTGCTGTCTGCATCGTAATACCAATGAATGGGAATCTCGCGGATGCGTAACTTCTTGCGGCGGGCAAGGAAAAGGAGTTCAATGTCGAAAGACCAGCCAGCCAATGTTTGTTGTTGAAAAAGGGATTGGGTGGTTTCTGCACGGAAGCATTTAAACCCGCATTGGGTGTCGTTCAATCCCGGCAGGATGAGAGTACGAATGGCAAGGTTAATGCCACGTCCGCCAATGTGGCGGTAGGGTGGCTCGTTATATCGAATGGCGCCAGGGGCTTCACGTGAACCAATGGCAATATCAAAATCACCAAGGGCTGGTGGAAGAAACTTTTCAAGGTCTTCGATGGGCATCGAGAGATCGGCATCGCAAATGAAGCGATATTCACCGCGCGCGACAAACATGCCACGTCGGACTGCATTGCCTTTGCCTTTATTATGTTCCTGAATGACAACGAGGTTGGAGTGTTCTTTTATGTACTGGGTTGCAAGTTCGAGCGTATTATCTGAACTTCCATTCTCGACGACGATGACTTCACTCGTATACGTTTGTGTCTTAAGATAAGCAAAAACCTGCTCTAGCGTGCGCGGCAGACGATTTGCCTCGTTATGGGCTGGGATGATGATCGACAAAAATGGTGTGTTCAAAGCGATGTTAGTTTGAAAGGAATAGGAGATAAACGCCGCCAATGAGTATACAGCACTCTACCAATCCAAGTGCTGCCAAAAGGAAAATCTGGCTGCGTGAGATGGCAGGCGCTTTTTTCTTTGCAGACTGGGCGGGTTGACTTTGTGATTCAGGTATGGGAAGGGGTTGGAGTTTTTCTGCAAGCTCCGCAGATTCAGACGCTTTGAAGATCACCTGCGCTCGAGATAATGGCCGTTCCACAGGAATTTCTGGCTCGGGCGGTGTCTCGGTGGATTTGGAGTGTGGTTCCATGATCAGATCGGCGGAGACAAGCACTTGCTCTACCCGCAGAACCGGGCTGGACTGATTGATCGTATTGGCGAACTGCTTGATGGCATCGCTGCGCACCACGCGGACGGCAGGTCTTACCGACTCAACATTTGCACCCGGGTCGCTGGCGATCAAAACCGGTTCCACTTGCATGGGGATGTTGATATTGTTGAGTTGTAAATAACGCTGGAATGCACGTGTCAACTTTGTGAGCAGGTCGATCAAATTCCTCCCCGCGGGAGCTGACACACCATTATTGACCGTGTTCCATTCCGTACCCTTGGCTTCAAAATGCCCCTTAACCGGAGTGACCAGGATCACCGAAAATGAACCAGGTCCGATCAGGATCAATGGAATGACAATGTCACTACCTGGCAACGTGAAGTTTCGGATCAGAA
The DNA here is from genome assembly GCA_041157505.1 of Chloroflexota bacterium. Taxonomy (GTDB): domain Bacteria; phylum Chloroflexota; class Anaerolineae; order Anaerolineales; family Villigracilaceae; genus Villigracilis. Next base: position 4,489 of record JBEBCV010000111.1, read on the forward strand.
CAAACCCCTTATCCAACAGACGGTCTAATTGAGAAATAACCGACTTCTGCGCTTCCAATTCAGAGAACCAATTCATCCCGTATTTCAATGTACCTTGAATACGGGCGATGATATTGATATTTCCTTGTTGGTCTTGCAACGGGGTCTTGTCGTAAACTTTCATTTGTAGTTTGCCTAAAAGAGTGGCACGTTCTCCAACTCATCCTTTGTTGCGTTTTCATTTGTCGCGATATATTCGCGGTCATCTGCTTTAACCAACAGGATGGGTTTTGATAGCGTGAACGTGCTTGCCATCAGATCCTGCCGTGAACCGGCTACGAACTTTTGTCCTTTTTGCAGGCGCTCGATCAAGGTCTTGCGGTCGAGCACGACCCGGTCTGAGAATGTAAAACCGCGTCGTTCATATCCGCGAACTGCCATGACCTGACCGTTCTTGTAACGTACAGCTTCAATCACACCATCTATCTGTTTTGCCATTCAAAAACCTCTTTGTTGATTTTAGCACAGCTTAAATTAAGAGAGACACGTATCACACAACTGTAACGTCTGTGTTTCCGTGCCTCTGGTTAATCGGGCGGTAGGATAAGAATTCCCCTCGATTGGGAACGCCTACATTGTGTGCTTTTGTCGGGGCGACAGGATTCGAACCTGCGACCTCTTGCTCCCAAAGCAAGCGCGCTAGCCGGACTGCGCCACGCCCCGATGTCTTTCAAGCCTGCCGAGTATAATGCGAAGGATGAATACCCGTCAAGCAATTCATATTGCAG